>CANIVF010000016.1 GCA_947470895.1 Bacteroidota bacterium | reverse complement strand
TCAACTCCATGTTTAGCTCCCAATTTACGATAGGTCGTTTCACCCAACAAATATTCAGCGACTATCGATTCTTGTTCTTGAACAGTTTTATCTGATTTTCTCATATCGTTTACACGTTAATTCGTGTAAACCTATTTTAGGACGAGACACTATTTCAACTTCCGATCAAAAAAGTCTTTTGCGTTATCAAAAATTCGTTTCCAGCTATCGTATCGCAAAAATCCATGCACCTCATCGGGAAGGATGAGTAGTTCGACTGTTACGTTTTTGTCGCGGAGTTTTTCTACCAGGTCGGTGGTCTGTTGAAAGTTAACGTTGCGGTCATCATCGCCATGCACCATCAGCACAGGCGCTGTCCACTTCGATAGATCTCCCACAGGAGAAGATTTTACTGCGAGTTCCTTTTCATTTTTCTGAATGCCCCAATAGTTGGTCGCATCCTGGCCATCAAACGACCAGTCGTGCACACCATGCACATCCACACCGGCTTTAAAGATTTCGGGGTTGCGTGCCAAACCCATCGCAGTAAGGTAGCCACCGTACGATCCGCCCCATAAGCCAATCTTGGCGGCATCTACTTCCGCTAAAGTCTGAAGATGTTTCGCGGCAGCCACTACATCCTGATATTCGCTCGCACCACGTGGCCCCTGATTTTTCGCTCTTCTGAAATCGCGACCATACCCAATGCCTGTGCGAAAGTTTACGGAGATCACGGCATAGCCACTGTTGGCCAGGTATTGATTAAATGCATAACTGTTGCTGTAATAATCCATGTAATGAAAGCCCAGCAGCATCTGCCGGTGCGATCCTCCATGCATAAACACCACACCGGGGCGCTTGCCTGGTTTTGTGCGATCAATAAACAACTGCGCGTGAATGGTGGTGCCATCGGCAGCTTTCAAAATCACTTGCTCGGGTTTTACAAAACCGGCATTGTTAAAGGTGGTGCTCTTCTGATTCGATACCGGAATGATCGCCTTCGATACTTCATCAATACGAACCAATGTTTTCGCTGAGTTGATGGTCGTGCGAAATGCATACAACACATTGCCCGCAAAGCCCGGATACATTTCAATGTTCTCACCTGCAGTAACCGCCACCGGATTTCCATTGACTACATCCGACTTCCAGATGTGCCTACGATCGATGTCTTCGCGATTGCCATCGAAGTAAATAAATTTAGAAGTGGGATCGAGCACATAACTTTCTGTTTCACCGTTGCCGGGAGTGATGTCTTTAAGATCAGCACCACTTTCATTCATCGACCACACATGATTCCATCCGCTATGTTCAGAGAAAAATAAAATCCGTCCGGTGCTCGTCCATGCGAGTGGTGTTGATGCTTCTTGTGCAAAACCTCCATCATCAGCCGTTGATTTCCAGATCATGTTGGCCCGTCCTGTTTCAGCATCAGCCGTGCACACCGAAAACTTAACACCACTGGTAATATCACCCAATGCTGCCATCTTCGCTCCCGGCTTGCGGACGAATGCCACGTGTTTTCCGTCAGCAGACCACACAGGAAATTCATCGTTGGTAACATCCGGAGCCATCCAACGAATCGTTCTCCGGAGTGTGTTGTAGATTCCGATAAAACTATGATCGCCACGCAGGCTGGTGAATAATACTTCATTGCCATCGGGCGAAAACTTTGGGCTCACATTCGATCCACGTGCCGTGAACAACAACTTTGGATTAGCGTTGATGTCCATCGGTGATTCATAAATCTGTCCGCCTTTGCTGAACAGAAATTTAATACCGTCCTTATAGATTACCGGGTTACTCCCCTGCGTGATTTTTACAGGAGGGTTTTTAGAAGATATCTCTTTGTAAAAGATCGCCATCTCGGCACCATCCGCTAGGCTGGCGGGGTTAGGATGTTGCCCGGCAAGGTTCGCTGCACTGCCCCGCACAAACAACAACTTTGTTCCGTTGGGTGAAAATACGAGTTGCGAAAGTTCCTGACCATCATCTTGTGGAAAGTCGGTGATGAAACGCGGAAGATCAGATCCGGTTTTTACCATAATGTTTCGTTTGCCTTTTTCATTCACCACCCAGGCAATGGTTTTTCCATCAGGCGATGATGCAAACCCAGATTCGATCGGGTGACTAAGAAATTGTTCGAGGCTGTATTGAGCGTAAGTTTCCGTTGCTACGATCAGCAGAAAGAAGGCGATGAGTTTTTTCATAATACCGAAGGTAATAAAAGTTGCTATTAAGATGTAGCCGTTTAAAAAAGTAGTCGGTGAACGCAGCACTATCCTATGAAATGGCATCGGGGCCGAGGAACGAGAGCCGCGATCCAGTTGAAAGTAAAATGCAGAGCATACTATGAAATGCAGTGCACTGGATGTCGAGATTCCGGGTCGCGCCAGATTATGATTATTAATTGGTCCTACTTGATAAACACAATTCTAAAAATAACTCATCAACCTTGCCCGGAATGACAAGCAAAAAACAGATGCAGAACTATTCTATGAAATGCGAAGGAATAAAAAAATCGCTCTGTGTAAACAGAGCGATTCATGATGTATCTACGAAATGATTTCTTACTTCTTCTTCACTTTCTTCGCTGCGGCCTTCTTGGCAGGCGCTTTCTTCGTTATCGTTTTCTTAGCGTCTGCTTTAACAGGCGTGGCCTTCTTCGCTGCTACTTTTTTTGTAGCCACTTTTTTTGCCGCTACCTTCTTGGTTGCTTTAGCCGGAGCTTCTGGTGCTTTCTTCTTCGCAAAACGCCCGAATCTTCCTCTCGGCTCTGGCGCATTCTCGGCCAACGTTACACATTCCTCTAAGGTCAACGCTTCAGGCAGTTTTCCTTTCGGGATCTTCACGTTCTTCTTTCCTGCTTTGATGTATGGACCAAAGCGACCATTGAGTACTTGTATCTCCGCATTCTCCGGCCAACTCTTGATCAACCGGTTGGCATCGGCTACACGCTTTGCTTCAATCAATTCCACTGCGAGTGCTGGTGTGATCGTGTACGGATCTTCGCCTTTCGGGATCGAGACAAACTTTTTATCGTGCAGCACATACGGACCAAAACGACCAATGTTTACCGTTACCTGCTTCTCTTCAAACTGGCCCATGTCGCGCGGCATCTTCATAAGCTCCATCGCATCAGTCAGCGTGATGTTCTCAATAAACTGCCCTTGACGAAGGCTGGCAAACTTTGGCTTCTCGCCACCATTGTCGTCAGGATTTTCTCCCAACTGAATGTAAGCACCAAACTTGCCTAACTTCACATATACATTCTTGCCCGTCTTCGGATCTACACCTAGCTCTTTACTCTTATTCTGTACGGCTGAGCGTTCAATCAATTCCGTTTTAGAAACCGTTTTGTGGAACGGAGTATAAAACTGATCGAGCATCTTCTGCCATTTCAATTTACCACTGGCAATCTCATCAAACTCCCGTTCGATCTCAGCCGTGAAAGAGTAGTTCGTGATATCCGGAAAATGCTCCACCAGAAAATCATTCACGATCATCGCGATGTTGGTCGGGAATAACTTATTGCTTTCGGCACCAGTAATTTCCGTTTCGGTTTGCGATACAATATTATTCGCCTTCAGAATGTGTGTTCTGTATCTACGCTCCACACCTTCGCGACTTTCTTTCACTACATAACCACGCTTCTGCACGGTAGAAATAGTAGGTGCATAGGTAGAAGGACGGCCAATGCCAAGTTCTTCTAACTTTTTAACCAGACTCGCTTCCGCATATCGCGCAGGATGACGGGAGAATGTTTCCATAGCCGATAACTCTGTAAGATCGAGCGCCTGCCCTACCAATAAAGGAGGAAGCACTTTGCTGCTCTCGCCATCTTCTTCTTCTTCATCTTTGGATTCAAGGTATACTTTCAAAAATCCTTCAAACTTAATCACCTCACCGGAAGCGGTTAATGTTCTTGGGTTTGTTGATATAGCGATGGTTGCCGTAGTGCGCTCCAATTCTGCATCGGCCATCTGCGAAGCAATAGCACGCTTCCAGATCAATTCATATAACCGCTGCGCATTGCGATCCATGCCCGGGCTCATCAATGAAAAATCAGTAGGACGAATCGCCTCGTGAGCTTCCTGTGCACCCGATGTTTTGGTTTTGAACCTACGGGTGAACACAAACTCTTTTCCGTATGCCGATTGAATTTGATTGACAGCCCCTTGCACGGCTTCATCCGATAAATTCACCGAATCAGTACGCATGTATGAGATCTTACCTGCTTCATACAGTTTCTGAGCCACCATCATGGTTTGAGAAACCGAGAAACTTAATTTTCTTCCTGCTTCCTGCTGAAGCGTAGATGTTGTAAAGGGAGGCGAAGGCGATTTCTTTCCAGGACGTTTTACTAAATCACCAATCGAGAACTTGGCTCCTTTGCAGGATTCTAAAAATTCTAATGCTTCTTTTTCAGTGGTAAACTTTTCAGAAAGTTCGGCCATCAGGTGCTTGCCTTTTCCTAAATCGAAAATCGCAGAAACTTTAAATGAAGACTTACTATCGAACTTTTCAATTTCGCGTTCGCGTTCAACAACAAGGCGCACAGCTACAGATTGAACACGACCGGCAGATAAACCCGTGCTGATCTTTTTCCAGAGAATGGGCGACAATTCAAAACCAACGAGTCTGTCCAGCAAACGCCTGGCTTGTTGGGCATTTACTAAATCAATATCAATTCCCCGTGGATTTTTGATGGCATTAAGGATGGCGTTCTTGGTGATCTCGGTGAAAACAATTCTGCGTGTTTTCTTATCCGTTAAGTCTAATACCTCTTTTAAGTGCCACGATATGGCTTCTCCCTCACGGTCTTCGTCACTCGCCAGGTAAACCATTTCTGCCTCCTCGCTGAGTTTCTTTAACTTCTTGATAATCTCCTTCTTATCAGGAGATACCTCATAAGTCGGTTCAAAATTATTTTCAACGTCAATTGCACCATTTCCTTTTGCCAAATCACGAATGTGACCCATGCTTGATGTCACGGTATAATCCTTTCCCAGATAGCCTTCTATCGTCTTCGCTTTCGCGGGAGACTCAACAATCACTAAGTTTTTAGACATACTAATTTTTCATTCAACCACTTCAAATATCAGTATTTTTTTAAAAACACAATCTTATCCATTCGTTTGAAGGCCCGTTTTGAATTTCAGATTTGTTTTTTCAAAAAAAGTAAAAATCATCCGATGAACTTGATAACCAAGATTTTGTGAATCAATTCATCATCAATTACATCAACGAATTTCCGCTGTAAACATTTTTTTTGCTTTATTTTGAAGTTTGATTCCAATGACACACCACCTATTCCTGCTAAGACACGCACAAACTCATAGTAGTCAACACTATAACACGGATAAAGAGCGTGAGTTAAAACCAGAAGGCTTCATGCAGGCAACTCAGGTTGGCAAATATCTGAACACACATGATTATAATGTAGATTTAATCATAACGAGCGATGCTACAAGGTCAAAAACAACAGCCAGACTGGTAGCAGCAGAGATACAATATCCAACTGATCAGATTCAGTTTGATGAAAAAATATATTCAGGATCATTGCGGGATCTGTTATCCCTCATTCAGAAAACACCAGATTCGATGAAACACATATTAATGGTAGGACATTGCCCTACCATTATTGAATTGAACAATTATCTTTCCAATTCGCAAAAGACCAACATCGAAACGTGTGAACTCACTCTATTTAATATGGAGGGCGGTTGGTCGGAACTTGTGGCTGGGGCAGGAAAAATAAAATCGAATTATCGCCCCTCTTTTTGATCATCTATGGATTACGTTTTAAAAAACTTTGATCCCAACGGACCGGGAATAAAAAATAATTTGTTCGGACTTCCTTATATAAAAGAGAATGCAAAGGTAATCGTAGTTCCTGTGCCCTGGGAAGTTACCGTCTCCTACCGGGTGGGCACTGCATCCGGTCCTGCAGCAATACTTAATGCTTCATCTCAAATTGATTTATTCCATCGAGAGATCAAAGACATCTGGAAATTGGGGATCACCATGCTTCCAGTGCCTGATCAAATCTATGCTGAAAATAAAATATTAAGATCGCTCGCAGCTAGTCATATTGAAGCATTAGAAAACGGAACTTATACAGAGGCCAATAAAATCATTACTGATAAAATTAACGAGGCGTGTGAAAATCTAAATGTATATATAAAGAATACGTGCACACATCTGATCAGACAAGGTAAACTCGTTGGTGTTTTAGGTGGCGATCACAGCACGCCATTGGGGTTTCTGCGTGCATTGTCTGAAAAGTATAATCGCTTTGGGATCTTACAGATCGATGCGCATGCCGATCTGCGCAAAGCGTATGAAGGATTTCAATATTCGCATGGATCGATCATGTTCAATGCCTTAAAACTTTCAAGGGTTGAAAAAATTGTGCAGGTAGGCATTCGCGATTTTTGTGAAGAAGAAATGAAGGAGATGCAACGTGCTGGGGGACGTGTGAAAACATTCTTTGATTCGGATATTAAAGAAGCGAGTTATCACGGAAAGAGTTGGGCAACACAGTGCGAAGAAATCATCAAAGAACTTCCTGATTTAATCTATATCAGTTTCGATATTGATGGACTGAATCCTAAGTTATGTCCGCATACCGGAACACCAGTGCCTGGTGGTTTTGAATTGGAGCAACTCTCCTACCTGCTCAAACAAATCGTGAAGTCAGGAAAAAAAATCATTGGCTTTGACCTATGCGAAGTAGCACCGGGCAATGATGAATGGGATGCCAACGTAGGCGCACGCACCTTATGGGAGTTGTGCAACTGGATGGGCGTTTCGCATAATCATCTTGGTATGAACTGATTTTATTTCCTACTTTAGCCGCTTCAGAAATTTTTAAAAACCCATTGAATGAGTGAATTAATCAGTGCTATCGCCACCGGAGTGTGGACTCCTATTTTATTCTTGTTGATGCTGGGAGGCATATTCTTCTTCCTCTATTCAGGATTCATTCACTATAAATACTTCGGTCATTCCATTGCTATATTAAAAGGTAAGTTTCATAATCCTAATGATCCTGGACAAATTAGTCCTTACGAAGCACTCTCAACTGCACTTGCTTCGACCGTTGGCATGGGCAACATTGCCGGGGTTGCTTTTGCTATTCATATCGGAGGACCTGGCGCGTTGTTCTGGATGTGGGTAACCGCTTTCGTTGGTATGTCAACCAACTTCTTTACGAGCACGCTATCGGTGATGTATCGGGGAAAAGATTCGGAAGGAGAAATACAAGGAGGCCCGATGTACGTGATTCGCGAAGCAATGGGAAAACGCTGGTATCCGCTGGCCGTTTTATTTTGCTTTTGCGCTATGATCGGATGCCTTCCCATTTTCCAGGCTAATCAACTTACGCAAGCCATTATTGATATAGGTGTCAACTCAGAAGAAGTGAAAGCGATGTCGTTTAATTTTCTGGGTATGGAAATCGGCACATTGAAATTTGTGATTGGTTTTATCCTCATGATCATTTCAGGTATCGTTATTATCGGAGGTATACAACGTATTGGCACCTGGGCTGGAAAGATGGTGCCATTGATGATCATCATTTACTTCTTTTCGGTACTTGCCATTCTGATTATTCATGCCGATCAGGTACCGCATTATTTTATGTTGATTCTTACTGAAGCATTCTCAGCAGAAAACTATCATGGCGAACAGGCCTTAGGCGGTATGCTAGGTGGATTAATTGTGCTGGGGGTACGAAGAGCTTCGTTCTCTAACGAAGCAGGAATTGGTACTGCTCCTATGGCCTTAGGAGCTTCTCAAAGTACCGAGCCAGTGCGCGAAGGTTTGGTTTCGATGTTAAGTCCTGCTATTGATACGCTATTGGTTTGTTCATTGACAGCGCTTGCGATTTTAGTAACAGGCGCATGGCAAAGTTCAAACTCAAATGGTGTGACGCTTACAGCTTCTGCATTTAACACCTCAATGCCTGGCATTGGGAAATACTTGTTGTTATTGTGTGCTTTCTTCTTTGCCATTACCTCCTTGTTCTCCTACAGCTATTATGGAAGCAAAGCATTGTCATTTCTAATAGGAGTGCCGGCCAGCAAATGGTATAACTACTTTTATCTGATCACGATTATTTTCGGAGCGGTGGTATCAATGGATCTGGTGATCAATATCATTGATGTAGCCTATGCACTAATGGCCATTCCGACTATGGTGTCAGGTTTTGTGCTGGCCCCTAAAGTGATGAAGGAAGCAAAATCGTATTTTAGCAGAATGAAGGCGGAAGGAAAGCTCTAGATACTGGTTTCCAGTTGCTGGGTATTTGTGTTTGAAAGAGGATAATCGAACAAGCCGTGCTCTTTTATGGCTTCTTCCACTTTGCTGGGGACAAATTTTTCCCATCCGGTTTCACCACGCTTAATCATCGCTAACACATTGTCTGATATGATGTGAAGATTACTCACATTGGCTTTCCGCACATCTTCCAGTTTGTTGTTTTCCATCAGGAAACGAAACAGAGGACGTAATTTTTCAGGTAATTCCTTTTCAAAATCATTTAAGGTAAATAACTCTTCACCATCAAGACTTCGTAAGGCTGGATAGATATATAGTTTCACATTGGTTCCAAACAAAGAAGCGAAACTTTCTAGAATACCGCCTCTTAGATTTTCGTAGGTCTTCTCTTCGAAAATTTTCTTAAGCGCATAAATTCCCAATACCAATCCAATCTTTCTGCCCTTGGTGATTTTGGATAAGTACTCCACCAAGCGATAGTATTCAAAATAATTAGATATCAACACCGTTTGCCCCAACGAGCAAATGATATCAGCGCGATGCAAAAAGTCTTTTTCATCAATCTGCCCATTCGAACTTAAATCATTAAGCGTTAACTCGGTGAGCACCACAATGCGCGATCGCTCTACATCAGGTTCGTTCTTGAAATGTCTGCGCGAGGCTAGCAACATATCCACATTTACATGGGTTACTGGTCTGAAGCGACCGCGCAATACCAAAACGTTTTTCTTATATAATGCTTCGGACGGCTGCATGACCGTTCCCTCGGGGCCGAACATCGCAGCCTTAGTGAGTCCGTTCTTCACCAGCTTTAAAGCCATCAATCGATTATCAAGATGCACAAAGTCAGGACCACTGAGGCGGAACATATCTACCTCCATCCTTTTGGAAGTAAGCCCATCGAGCAAGGAATGAATGATCTGATCAGGATCTTTCATAAACATACATCCGTAGATCATGTTCACACCTAATATCCCTAACGACATTTGCTGCTGTAGTGGATCATTGTCGTGCATCTTCACATGAACAACGCAATCATTCACGGGGCCTTCCGGTACTAACTGAAAACGTAAGCCAATCCAACCATGGCCATTATTGGTGCGCTCAAAATTGAGTACCTCAACGGTATCCGCGAAAGCAAAAAACCGAGTTTCCGTTTTGCGATGTGGTAAACGTTCGGGAAGTAAAGTGTATTCATGATCGAGCATCTGCAGGAGGCGATCTTCGCATACATAACGATCGCATACTCCATAAATGGCATCACTGAATTTCATGTCGTAGGCCGACATGGTCTTGGCTATCGTGCCGGAAGCACCACCCACTTTAAAGAAATTTGCGGCCACCTCTTGTCCGGCACCAATCTCGGCAAAAGATCCATAGATGGCTTTACTAAGGTTGATTCTCAGTGCTTTCTCTTGCGTGGTCAGCTTCTTGATTTCTTCCATTCTGGAGGTTAAAAAATATGTGCGCTAAGTCGGTACGAATTTCTCCTATTTTTTCGAGCTATTTGATTGTTTCGATACGAAAAATTTGAAGAAGATATTTTCATCAGGTAAAAACGCATTTTTGTTTATTTTAGTTTAAGGTCTATTTTGCGCCCCTCAAATCATACAACATGTCGCAAAGAGGTAATTTTTCAGGACGGATTGGTTTCATATTAGCTGCCTCAGGTTCAGCCGTTGGACTCGGTAATATTTGGCGCTTCCCTTATCTGGCCGGGGCAAATGGCGGAGCAGTTTTTCTGCTGGTTTACCTTGCGTGTATTCTGTTATTATGTTATCCTGTAATGGTTGGCGAAATTGCCATTGGACGATCGGCAAATAGTGATGCCTACGGTTCTTACAGTAAATTTGGAGGTCGCAAGTGGGGATATCTTGGTCTTTTTGGAATCATGGCCGGTATCTTTATTCTCTCTTTTTATAATGTAGTAGCGGGTTGGGCTTTCGGGTATTTCCTACACATCTCATTTGGCGACTTGCTCAATCACCAGGACTTTGGTGGTTTCTTTGGAAGTTATGTAAATGATATTCTTGACGTCAGCTCGGTGGCTGGGTTAGCCAATTCAAATTTTATCTTTTCATTGATCTTCATGGCACTAACGGCTATCATCGTGTCGAAGGGAATTCAAAAGGGTATTGAGGCAGCCAATAAAATTATGATGCCTTCTCTGTATCTAATCCTGATCGGTATTATCATTTACTCACTCACTTTGCCAAATGCATTTTCAGGAGTAAAGTTTTATCTCATTCCGGATTTTAGTGAGTTAAAAGTGAAGACAGTCGTAGATGGCTTAAAACAAGCATTCTTCTCGCTTTCGTTGGGCATGGGTGCTTTAATCACATATGGATCTTATCTCGGCAAAAAGGAAAATATTACCTCTTCGGCAATTGTGATTTCAGCCGCAGATACTTCCGTTGCATTCTTTGCCGGATTAATGGTTTTTCCATTAGTTCACTTCCTCTCATTCAAACTGAATATTGATCCTCAGCAAATCGGTACTTCAGGGCCTCCGTTAATCTTTGTTGTGCTACCTCAGATCTTTTCTGAAATGGGCCCTATTTTAGGTCGCATCATTGGAGGATCTTTCTTTCTACTGGTTTGTTTCGCTGCCCTTACATCTACTATATCACTTCTTGAGGTCCCTGTCGCATATCTGGTCGATCAGAAAAAAATGAAAAGAAAGAATGTAGTGTGGGGATTAGCGCTACTGATCTTTATTGTCGGTTTACCGAGCATGGTTAGTCAGGGGATGATTCCCGCATTGAATAAACTCACCTTTTATCGGGGTCAGGATTTCTTGACGTTTATTGCAGACATGAGCGACATCTGCCTTACCATTGGTGGCTGCCTGATGTGCATATTTATTTCACGACAGTGGGGTATAAGTAATATGGACGCTGAATTGGTTCATGGCAACGAAAGTTACATGAAATCCAGAACACGAAGCTACCTACACCTGACCATTCGATGGATTGCCCCGATTCTTTTAGGAGTTCTTTCGATATTAATTATCGTTGAGAAATTCTTTGGACTCGATAATCTAATTTAATCAACCCACTCGGCTACAAATAAATTTGTATCACGTGTTCCATTGTTATTTCTGTTGCTGGAGAAGATGATTTTCTTTCCATCAGGAGAAAACATTGGAAAAGAATCAAATACCCCATCGTAAGATATCTGTTCAAGACCAGTTCCGTCTTCGTTAATCATATACAGATTAAACTGAAAACCTCTTGAACTTTTGTGGTTGGAGCTGAATATGATCTTCTTTCCTGCCGGATGATAAAATGGAGCCCAGTTGGCTTTGCCTAACTTCGTCAGTTGTTTCATATCTGATCCATCCACGTTACAGGTAAAGATTTCCATATCTGTTGGAGCCACCAAACCTTGCTTCAGATAATCGAGGTATTCTTTCCTGACTTCTTCGGTTTTAGGGCGTGAGGCTCTGAACACCAGTTTCTTTCCATCCGGTGAAAAGAAGGCACCTCCGTCATATCCCACTTCGTTCGTAATCTGCTTTACATTTTTGCCATTGATGTCCATGATGTATAAATCAAGATCGCCTTGGCGTGTTGATGTGAATACAATTTTATCTCCTTTCGGTGATACCGTGGCTTCCGCATCATATCCGGGTGCATCGGTGAGTTGTTTCTTGAATTTTCCTTTCAAGTCGGCCACAAAAATATCGTATGAATCATAGATAGGCCACAAGTACTTTCCTCCGGGCGCACGGCCTGGATCAACAGGACATTCCTTGCCTCCCAGGTGTGTTGATCCATAAAGTATTGTCTTATTGCCTGGCATAAAGAATGAACACGTGGTACGACCTAAACCTGTACTGATCAAGGGAGGTTTTGTTCCGGCAACACTCAAATCCATTCCTTCTACAGGCATATAAAAAATCTGATCGCAATTCAGCGCCCATTGTTTATTGTTCGATTGAAAGCTCACCATCTTGCTATCAAAACTCCAATAAGCCTCTGCATTATCGCCACCAAAAGTAAGCTGACGAACATTCTTAAAATGTATTTCCTGAGGGTAGTGAACGATATTCGTTAGTGTCGTTGATGGTTGTGCCTTTGATGTAAGAACAACAGTAAGTATAAGAGAGAAAGACAGAAGTCCGGTGCGTTTTAAACTGATCATGGAGATTATTTTTTTTGCGAATATAATTTCAAATAAAACATTACATATAAACATGGAAGGGGTAATAATACCTAACTCACTTTAGCCTGCTCCTCCTCCTTTAATACCCTTCGAAGTATTTTACCTACGTTGGATTTAGGAAGTTCCTGACGGAAGATAAAATAGCGTGGCACTTTATAGTTGGTCATATTTTCATGACAATACTTCTTAATTTCTTCAAGAGTGAGGGAAGCATCGCGTTTCACGATAAAGGCCTTAATTACCTCTCCGGATTTTTCATCGGGAATTCCGATGCAGGCCACCTCCAATACTTTCGGGTGGCTGGCCATTACGTTTTCTATTTCATTGGGATACACATTAAATCCAGAAACTTTGATCATGTCTTTTTTGCGATCCACTATTTTAAAGAATCCATCGGCATCCATAAACCCAATATCGCCCGTGCGAAACCAATCTCCTGGAAAGAAAACTCCTGTGTTGTCTTTCTCCCAATAGCCGCTCATCACTTGCGGACCCCTGGCACAAATTTCACCAGACTCACCCATGGGAAGTTGATTTCCTTCATCATCAAAAATTGCAACCTCCGTGCTTGGCATAGGAAGGCCGATCGTTCCGCTGCGATGGTTGCCATCCAACGGATTACAACATAGTACCGGTGAAGTTTCACTCAGTCCATAACCTTCAACAAGCGCTTTGCCCGTTACCTCACTCCATTTTTTTGCTACTGTGTCCTGCACGGCCATGCCACCTCCTACTGCGCCTTTCAAATGAGAGAAATCAAGATTCTTAAAATCTTCATTGTTCAATAAGCCGTTGAAGAGTGTATTCACGCCCGTAACGATGGTGAACTTATGCTTACGAAGTTCTTTAACAAATCCTGGAATGTCACGCGGGTTAGTAATCAACACATTCTTTACTCCTGATGAGTACATGAGTACACCATTCACCGTGAGTGCAAAGATGTGATACATCGGTATTGCTGTGATGACCAAATCTTCGGTCGATAAATAAGGCTTGAACCAATGGGTGATCATCATATTATGCGCAATGATATTGCGATGTGAAAGCTGAGCTCCTTTGGATACACCGGTAGTTCCTCCGGTATATTGAAGAACTGCCACATCTTCTACATTTATTGACGGACGTATCCATGTAAGTTGAGCTCCTTTCTTCAACACCGATTTAAATGAGATTGCCTTGGGGAGAGAATAATCTGGAATCATCCTCTTAACGCGTTTCACTACAAAGTCAACGATAGCGCCTTTCAAGGGACCAAGCATATCACCCATGTTGGTGACGATGATGTGTTTAGCCGGGACTTTATGAAGAATGGTTTGAAGATTATAAGCGAAGTTGGCCACAATCACAATGGCAGAGACGTTGGCATCTTTAAACTGATGCTCCATTTCCCGAGGTGTATATAAAGGGTTCGTGTTCACAACGATCAATCCCGCCTTGAGCGAACCAATGAAAGCAATCGGAAACTGAAGTAAGTTGGGCATTTGTATGGCGATGCGCTCACCCTTCTGTAAGCCCAATTCTTGCTGAAGATAAGCTGCAAAATGAGTGGATAGTTTATCTATTTGTTTGAAAGTGAGTGCAATGCCCATGTTCTCAAAGGCAATTCGGTCTGCATATTTTTTAGAAGCGGTTTCAAAAAGCTCAATCATGGAGGAGTACTCTAAATCGCCAATTACTTTTGGCGTTCCAGCCGGATAGTGTTTGAACCAGAAAAAGTCTTGCATAAGAAGTGATTTTAAAACCTCAAGTAGGGCAAAATTGAGGCGCAAAGCAATCGTTTGTTCTTCTAAATACCTGCTTTACAACAAAGACTTCTGGCATAAAAAAGCCTCATCAGGTTTCCCAAATGAGGCTTTGCTGTAGAGGAAGGGCTCGAACCTTCACGAGGAAGTTAGCTGCAAGGCATAAGAAAACATTTTAGTGGTCAACCCATTACCTAGCGTTTATCCTTTGCTCCTCACCCCCGAGACAGGAGGGCTTGTCTGCCAATTTCAACACCCTACAATATTGATGAAGAACGTTTTACGATCGCTGTAGAGGAAGGTCTCGAACCTCCACGGAGCAGTTAGTTACGGTGTTACCCGAAATTTGTCCTGTTATCTCCACCCCCGAGATCGGAGGGCTTGTCTGCCTATTTCAAATCCCTACATTATAAATTATTTATCAAAGAAACGATTGATGCTGATATATGTCAAGGAATGACTAAAATAATTATGTAATATTTAACAAAACTTCCACTTTATTAATATTTTTGAAAAAATAATTAAGCAAAATGGGCCGAAATTTTGAAATTGACAATACCGATCTAAGAATCCTCGAAATTCTCATGCAGGACGCGAAAAGACCTTATACCGAAGTCGCCAGAAAGGTCAATGTTTCGCAGGGAACCGTACACGTACGAATGAATAAGATGGAAGATGCTGGTATTCTGGAGAAAACAACTCTGCGAATCAATTACGCCAAGTTGGGTTACGACATCACGGCTTTCATTGGCATCTATCTCGAAAAAAGCGCTTTATACGACATGGTATTGTCCAAACTCCGCAACATTCCGGAGATCACAAACATCCACTATACCACTGGCAATTATTCCATGTTTGTGAAAATTCATTGCCGCGATACCAATCATCTGAAAGAGGTTTTACATGATAAAATGCAACAGGTTGAAGGAATCGAGCGAACTGAAACCATGATCTCGTTGGAAGAGAGCCTCGATCGTAACCTAAAACTGTCCCAATAAAGAAAATTCAGGGTTTTCAGAACCTTAAACACCCACTTTTGTTGTACTTTTGAACATTATTTGAATTTAGTCTAAATAGACCACAATGAGCAAAGGCAATCAGGTTCTGGAAGAAATCACCTCCAAAGAATATGAGCACGGCTGGACAGTAGACCTGGAAACTGACGAGGCTCCAAAAGGCCTTGACGAAAATACCGTTCGGTTTATTTCGGCCAAAAAAGGCGAACCAGAATGGCTGCTCGAATGGAGATTAAAGGCCTTTCGCCTTTGGCAAAAAATGGAGGAACCCAAATGGCCCAATGTCCACTACCCACCTATCAACTATCAGGATATCATTTACTACTCGGCACCCAAGAAAAAAGCGACACTCGATAGCCTGGATCAAGTTGATCCTGAATTGGTGAAGACATTTGAGAAGTTGGGTATTTCCATAACAGAACAAAAGAGATTAACAGGAGTTGCCGTGGATGCTGTTATCGACAGCGTTTCCGTTGCCACTACGTTTAAAGAAAAACTTGGCGAACTCGGCATCATATTCTGTTCGTTCAGTGAAGCCGTAAAAGAGCATCCTGAATTGATTAAGAAATACCTTGGCTCAGTTGTACCAATGAATGATAACTACTTTGCAGCTCTGAACGCTGCTGTATTTTCAGATGGATCATTCTGCTACATCCCGAAAGGCGTAAGGTGCCCGATGGAATTATCGACCTACTTCCGCATCAACGCGGCCAACACGGGTCAGTTTGAAAGAACATTGATTGTGGCCGATGAAGGAGCCTACGTAAGTTATCTCGAAGGTTGCACCGCTCCTATGCGTGACGAAAATCAATTGCATGCCGCTGTGGTGGAGTTGTATACCATGAAGGATGCCGAGATCAAATACTCTACCGTACAAAACTGGTACCCTGGGGATAAAAATGGTAAAGGTGGTATTTATAACTTCGTGACCAAGCGTGGCTTGTGCTTTGGCAATCACTCCAAAATTTCCTGGACACAAGTAGAAACCGGATCGGCCATCACCTGGAAGTATCCTTCCTGCGTTTTAAAAGGGGATTACTCAGTGGGTGAATTTTATTCTGTTGCGGTTACCAATAACCATCAGCAGGCAGATACCGGAACCAAGATGATTCACATCGGCAAGAACACACGCTCGCGCATTGTGAGTAAAGGGATATCAGCTGGTAAATCACAAAACAGCTACCGCGGACAAGTGCACGTGATGAAGCGCGCCTCCAACGCGAGAAATCACTCGCAATGCGATTCGTTGTTGATGGGTGATCAGTGCGGTGCGCATACATTCCCCTATATCGATGTTGAAAATAACAGTGCCCGCATCGAACATGAAGCAACCACTTCGAAGATTGGTGAAGACCAGATCTTTTATTGTTTACAACGGGGCATTGATGAAGAAGCAGCCGTAGCCTTGATTGTGAATGGTTATGCAAAAGAAGTATTTAATCAATTGCCTATGGAGTTTGCCGTAGAAGCGCAAAAACTCCTGGCTTTGACGTTGGAAGGAAGTGTTGGATAACCTCAAACTTTGAATTTTATATAGATGTTAACGATAAAGAATCTGCAGGCAAAGGTTGGTGAGAAACAAATCCTCAACGGAATAGATCTGAACGTGAAGGCCGGTGAAGTACACGCCATCATGGGACCCAATGGATCCGGCAAGAGTACCCTTGCCTCAGTATTATCCGGAAGAGAAGAATATGAAGTAACCGGTGGTGAAGTTGAGTTCCTTGGTAAAAATCTTTTAGAATTAGAACCGGAAGATCGCGCACGTGAGGGCATCTTCATGGCGTTTCAATATCCTATAGAAATTCCCGGTGTGAGCACGATCAATTTTATGAAGACTGCATTAAATGAGATTCGTGAATACCGCGGACTTCAGGCATTGGATGCCGTTTCTTTTCTTCAACTGATGAAAGAAAAAATGAAGTTGGTTGAAATTGATCAATCATTGCTAAGCCGTTCTCTTAACGAAGGATTTTCTGGTGGTGAAAAGAAACGCAATGAAATATTTCAGATGGCGATGCTTGAACCGAAGTTGTCGATTTTAGATGAAACTGATTCAGGATTGGATATTGACGCGCTTCGCATTGTAGCGAATGGGGTAAATAAACTTCGCAATAAGAACAACGCAACGATTATAGTCACACACTATCAGCGTTTGTTGGATTACATCGTACCTGATTATGTTCATGTGCTCTATAAAGGAAAGATTGTAAAATCAGGTGGCAAAGAACTGGCCCTTGAGCTAGAGGCCAAAGGTTACGACTGGATTAAAAACGAAGTAGCTGTTGCCTGATATGAGTACGACCGTTACCCGAGATATCAAAAACGAAATCGCTGAAGCTTTCCATCAAAGTAAATTTGATGTAGCGAACGATCATCGCAAAAGCGCCTTTGCTTTCTTCGAGAAAACAGGGTTACCCGGAACAAAACAGGAAGAATATCGCTTCACTCCCATCACAAAAAACTTAGAGAAAAATTTCAACTGGGATATTAAGGCAACAACTTCATCCATCAACACGATCGATGAATTTCTGATTCCAAACCTGGATGCAAATATCCTGGTATTTGTCAATGGTAATTACTCCGCATCACTTTCCAAAATCATCAGTCCTGATACTGAAGTAAAAATCAAAACACTGAGCGAAGCATTCAAATCGGATAGCGCTACTATTGCAATCTATTTAGATAAAGTACTGACTCCTGAAAGTGATCCTTTTGCTGCGATGAACGCTGCCTTCTGGCAGAATGGATTATTCATTCATGTTCCTGAAAATACCAACGTAAGCAAACCTATTTTCATTTTGCATTTTAATGATGCTGGAGAAAATCAGGTGATCAGCCAGACTAAGATTTTAGGTATTCTGGAAAAAGGAAGTCAACTCAGTGTGGTTGAAAAATTTGATTCGGTTGGTTCCAATCCCGTGTTTCACAATTTCTCGGAAGAGTGGATTGTAAAAGAGAAATCGCATTTGGAATATTGCAAAGTTCAAAACGATGTCGGGAAGAGTTATCAGGTCGCGAATACCATTATTCATCAATCGGATAATAGTTTGTTGAATACGTTTACGCTTACGCTTAACGGACAATGGGTGCGTAACAATCTTAGCATCATCATCGATGGAGAACATTGCGAATCACATTTCTACGGATTGTATTTGGTCAATGGAAATACACTGGCGGATAATCATACTGTAGTTGATCACCAGAAGCCTAATTCCTTCAGCAATGAAATATATAAAGGAATTATGGATGGCAACTCGAAAGGTGTATTCAACGGTAAAATCTTTGTACGTCCACATGCTCAGAAAACCAATGCCTTTCAATCAAACCGTAACATCCTGGTTTCTGAAACATCAACTGTCAACACCAAACCTCAGTTAGAGATTTGGGCCGATGATGTGAAATGCTCACACGGATGCACATCCGGACAATTGGATGAAGAAGCTTTGTTCTATTTACGCTCACGCGGAATTTCAGCAACCCTTGCAAAGGCCATGTTGTTATACGCTTTCGCAAGCGAGGTCCTGGCTCCTATTCAAAACGAAACATTGAAATCGTACCTGGACATTCTGATTGCCGAACGACTTCATAATAATTTTTAATCATGAACGCTGTAGCCATCAACCGATTGGACATCGAAAAGATCAGGACACAGTTTCCGGTTTTGAACCAACAGGCGAATGGCAAACCATTAATCTATCTCGACAACGCAGCCACGAATCAAAAACCAAAACGGGTGATTGATGCCTTGACGAAGTATTACGAGAGAGACAATGCGAACATCCATCGCGGCATTCATACTCTCGCGGAAAGAGCTACCAAAGCTTACGAGCAAACACGCCATGCCATGCAGCAGTTCATCAGCGCCAAGCATGTGGAGGAAATCATCTTTACCCGGGGTGTAACAGAAAGCATCAATTTGGTTGCTTCCTCCTACGGAAGAGCGTTTCTCAATGAAGGCGATGAAGTGATCATCTCTGTTCTTGAGCATCACTCCAACATTGTGCCGTGGCAGATGATCTGCGAGGAGAAAAAAGCTACTCTGAAGGTTATTCCGGTAACGGATATTGGCGAAATTGATTTAGATGCCTTTCATAAACTGCTATCCGTAAAAACGAAAATCGTTGCTGTTAATCATGCTTCAAATAGTCTTGGCACAATCAATCCAATAAAAGAAATTATTGACGTAGCCCATACCGTTGGAGCGGTTGTTTTGATTGATGGAGCTCAGGCTTCTGCACACTTACCAATTGATGTTCAGGAACTAGATTGCGACTTCTACTGCATCAGTTCGCACAAAATGTATGGCCCAACCGGAACCGGCATTTTGTACGGAAAGAAAGCACTGCTCGAAAAGATGCCTCCTTACATGGGTGGTGGGGAAATGATTAAAGACGTAACGTTTACCAAAACGACTTACAACGACCTTCCCTATAAGTTTGAAGCAGGCACGCCCAACATCGCAGATGTGGTTGCACTGAATGAAGCCATTCAATTCATCAATGAACTAGGAAAAGAAAATATAGCGGCTCACGAAAATGAGTTATTGAGTTATACCGTCAAGAAGCTATCCGCCATTGCACACGTTAAGCTGATTGGAACAGCTGATAAAAAAGTAAGTGTTCAATCTTTTATGATTGATGGCATTCATCATTTTGACATTGGCCAGATGCTGGATACCCGTGGCATTGCCGTTCGCACCGGACATCATTGTACTCAGCCATTAATGGATCGCTTTGGTATTGAAGGAACAGTGCGTGCTTCGTTTTCAGTATACAACACGAAAGAAGAAATAGATCAGTTAGCGGAGGGAGTGGAAAGAATTATTAAATTCATGAAACAATAAACCGACCGGGCATGAAAAACGAAGATAAGATTCGAGAATTGCTTGCCGAGATGGTAAAACGTCAGGATAAACTCATCGAAGAGGTTGCTGACATGAAAACCGAGATATTTAAACTACATCTTCAAACGGCTGAAAACTCGCGAGCAATTCTTAAACTGGAAGAAGAAATACGATTAGTAGCAGAACATGAAAACGCATAGCAAAGCTTGAATTAACAGTCTTTAAATAGTGAAATCTATTAACTTTATACAAGATGAAATTATTAACGAATTCTCTTTGTTAGACGGAGACATGGAGATGACGGTCTTCTACGTAATGGAGTTAGGTCAGAAGCTTCCTGAAATGAAAGAAGCATTGAAGACAGAAGATAACATCGTAAAAGGTTGCCAATCGAAAGTATGGATGACGGCCCGCATGGAAGATGATAAGATCTTCTTTGAAGCAGACAGCAACACGGCTATCACCAAAGGATTGGTGAGTTTATTGGTGAGAATTTTTAATGGACAAAGTCCGGAGCATATCTTAACCACCGACTTATACTTCATGCATAAAATAGGCATGGAACGATTCATTGGCACACAGCGTTCCAATGGCTTTGCCTCCATGACCAAACAGATGAAATTGTACGCGCTGGCATTTAAAACTCAAAAGGAAATAACATCGTGAGCGAAACCTCTCAAAATATCCAGCCCACCACCAAGGCACCGCTGAGTGACTTGCGTGAAAAAGTAATTGAAGCGATTAAGACCGTTTACGATCCGGAAATTCCGGTGGATGTTTACGAGTTAGGTCTCATTTATGAGATTAGTGTGTTTCCGGTAAATAATGTTTTTATATTGATGACACTAACGTCACCCTCCTGCCCATCCGCAGAAGTGATACCCGTTGAAGTAGAGCAAAAAGTAAAAGAAATTGAAGGCATCAATAGCGTAAAAGTAGAACTCACGTTTGATCCGCCTTACTCACAGGATATGATGAGCGAGGTGGCCAAGTTAGAACTCGGATTTATGTAAATGAACGCTGTCGCGGACAGATCTGTTTTATAATAGGTATAAAATTTGAATCTTAAACTTTGAATAAATATGTATCCAGAACCACTAGTAGCCCCCATGCGCCAGGATCTGACTGTAGCTGGCTTTAAAGAACTTAAAACATCGGAAGCAGTAGATAGCGAACTGAAAGACCACAAAGGAACTACCTTGTTGGTGATCAACTCCGTTTGTGGTTGCGCTGCCGGTGCTGCACGCCCGGGTATCAAATGGGCGCTTCAGCAGAGCGGCAAAAAGCCGGATCATCTCACCACCGTATTTGCCGGTGTGGATAAAGAGGCGGTTGCTAAAGCACGTGAGTACACGCTACCCTATCCTCCATCATCGCCAGCCATTGCCCTTTTCAAAGATGGTGAGCTGGTTCATTTCGTAGAGCGCCATCACATTGAAGGCCGCAATGCTCAGATGATTGGTGAGCATTTGGTGGAAGTGTTTGATGAGTTCTGCTAAGCATGTTTAGATCATCCCCAGGGAGGTGATTGATGGTAATCCACGGATTTTGAAAATAGTGTCAATCTTCAGATAATTAAAAAAGAAAGGTATACGCTTTGGATATACCTTTCTTTGTTCAGGAGCTTAGTGGTTACCTGTTCTACCAAATAAATACCAATCCGTAATGACTCCATACGATTTGAACTGCACTCCTTTTGTTTAAGCACCTGAGTGGGTCCTGACAAGGAATGTACTCTTAGTAAAACGATGAAGTGTCGTCAGCGCTGGGCTTCTTTGAATTTTCAGGTTTCATCTCTGCTTAGGGTACGTTAGCCTCTTAATACAGCTAGTTAGTTAATGCCTTAACATAAGTGTTTGCACTATTACTCCAGAACCTCAACACTTTTGTTTTTCTTCTTGGATAATTCTTCTTCTCTTCTTCATTCTTCCTAAATTTTCCTCTTTCTTCCTCTTTTTTCCGCTCTAACTTCGAATCCTAGCGTCTACTTTTACGGTCATCAGCCGCCCTTAAGCCGGTCATCCTTCGTTGTTCATCCGGGCTATACCCGACAGTACTCCGAGGATAAGCCGAGCATAGTGCGTCAACAACACGACTAAACGATAATCCATGAAAATAGAATCCAACATCCTGGGCCTACGCGGAAAAATAGGAAACCAGGTATTCAAAAAATATAAAACGGGGACCGTTATCGCCCGATAACCCGACATGAGTCAGGCGGGCTGCAGCACCTTGCAACGCACACAACGCACTCGCTTTCAACTGGCCGTGATCCTCGCCAAAAAGGCGATGATTGACCCCGAACAAAATCGGTATTTCAAGACTCTCGCTAGTAAAGGCTCTGCATGGAATAATGCACTGGCTTTCTTCCTGAAAAAAATCAAATTAGATCAACATGGCTGTGATCCGGGTGGCGTGTCAAGCGACCAGCCCCAACAACCAGTTTGATCAGCATCAACATGGGGGCCTAATTTTAGAATGTACAGTTGTCGTCTATGGTGCCCTAAGAGACCCAAAAAAAAGGCATATGTCCTGGATTCATTATGCTTTCCTTGGTGGACGTGAAAACTGAGCGTGTT
Organism: Bacteroidota bacterium; assembly: GCA_947470895.1. GTDB lineage: Bacteria > Bacteroidota > Bacteroidia > Cytophagales > Cyclobacteriaceae > ELB16-189. The sequence continues at coordinate 47,888 of CANIVF010000016.1, read as the reverse complement.
TTTTTACCGAAGAGAAATTTTGAGAGTTCCTGGTTAAATCACCATTTCTAAATTAAGAGGACTGCCTTCTCCATCATTTACGATTCGTATAATTGTTATTTCGTGAGAATTCCCCCATCAATCGTAAAGGCAGATCCGGTAATCCACGAGGCTTCATCGGAAACAAGAAACAACGCCAATGAGGCAATGTCCTCAGGTTTGCCAAGGCGTTTCATCAAGGTGTTATTGGCCGTTTGTTGCACAATACTTTCCGGATGTTCAAATGCTTTTGCGGAATCCCAGATCAACGGAGTATCCACCGGGCCAGGGCAAATCGCATTGACACGAATATACGGGCTGTAGTCCAGGGCCATTTCCTTCACCAGGGCGATGAGTGCGGCTTTGCTGGCACAATAAGCTGCATGGTTCGGAAAACTTTTAAAAGCGGCAATTGAACTGTTTACCAGAATGGTTCCCTTGCCACTCTTCTGCATTTCCGGAATGGCAAATCGACATAAATAAAACACCGCATTCAGGTTGGTGCTGATGGTTTCATTCCATTCCCCGAATGAAATATCAGTAACAGATCCCAAACCTAACTTTCCGGCATTAGTAACTATGCCATCCAATTTTCCAAAGTGTCGAACAGCTTCCCTAACCAGTGTTTCATTTGCATCTATCTGGCTCACATCTCCCGCAACAAACAACGCTTGTCCGCCTAGCTCCGTCAAGCGCTTTTCGAGGTCTTTACCCCTCTGCTCATCACGACCACTCAAAATCACCGCAGCACCCTCACTTACAAATCGCTCAGCCATCGCCTTACCAATACCGCTCGTAGCTCCTGTAACAATAAATACTTTTCCTTTTAATCTCATAATCTACTATTTAACTAATCCCACATTCCCCTCTCCCCTCAGGGAGAGGGTGTCCGAAGAATGAGGACGGGTGAGGGGTTTTTCTCCTTGCGATTTTACCTTAATATTACTGCATGGCAAGAATTTTAATCGTTTTATTTTTCGCGGGTTGCATACAATCATATGGGCAACAAAATGAATTACCAGTCTGGAATAATCAACCAGATGTTTACGCATCTGAAGACTGGCTGGTAAAACCTGTTGGTAGTCGCGCGGAGGTATACCAAACCCAAGACAAAAAAAATCTTGTGATTTTCAATGGATTAGTAAAGCGCGTATTCAGGATTACTCCCAACGTAGCTTGCATCGATTATACCAACATGACCAACGGGCAACAGCTATTACGTGCTATTAAACCTGAAGCGCAGTTAACAATCAATGGAACAAAGTATAATGTCGGAGGATTGAAAGGACAGCAGGAAAAAGCATACCTCATCCCACAATGGGTTGATCAGTTTGAAATTGGAAACAATGACTTTGTCTTTCAGCACTACACGATCAAAGAACTCACCCCTTTCGTAAGCTGGAAACCAAAGACATGGCATCCCAATTATCCAACTGCTACAGGAAAATTACTTTCACTAACATTCACCTCTCCAATACCAGAGCTAAAAGGCTTGGAAGTGAACGTAAACTATGAATTGTATGATGGCATTCCCTTGATCGTTAAATGGGTTTCAATAGAGAACAAGTCTGCCAAAACATTTGAAATCGATCGTGTTGTGAACGAAGTGCTGGGTCTGGTGGAAGAAGAAAGTGCCGTGGTGGGATCACCCGAGCAAATGAAAAAACAACACGGCATCTATGTAGAAACCAATTACGCATTCAACAATGCCATGCGTTACGACATCAGCGATCAAACTACCCATTGGAAAATTGATTCTACGTATACCTCGCAAGTGAATTACAACTATGAGACTCCGTGTGTACTCGAAATCTATCCTGAAAAAGTAAAAATCATTGAGCTAAAACCAGGAGAAGTTTTTAAATCCGTGCGAACCCATGAACTGTTGATGGATAGTTACGATCGCGAACGAAGAGGACTTGCCATCCGGAAAATGTATCGCACCGTGGCACCATGGATAACACAGAATCCGATTTTCATGCACCTCGTTAGCAAAAATGATGAAGAAGTAAAAACAGCCCTTGATCAATGCGCAGCCACTGGTTATGAAGCAATGATTTTAAGTTTTGGAAGTCATCTCAACATGGAAGATAATTCACCAGAAAATTTAAAACGGTGGACAAGTCTTGCCAAATATGCCCACGACAAAGGAATACTCATTGGAGGTTATTCCCTCTTCAGCAGCAGAAGGATCAGCGATCAAGATGATGTGATCGATGCAAAAACCGGAAAGCCCGGAGGAGCATTTTTTGGTAACGCTCCTTGCTTTGGAAGTAAATGGGGTTTAGCATATCGCGATAAGATCAAAGCCTTTTACAAACAAACCAGATTTGATATCTGGGAAAATGATGGGCCTTATCCTGGCGATGTGTGTGCTTCTTCCGTTCACCCGGGCCATACGGGTTTAGATGACAGTCAATGGAAACAAATGGAAATACAAAAAGAATTGTACCGATGGTTGAACGAACAGGGTGTTTATATCAACGCACCCGATTGGTATTTTCTGGATGGCACACACAAGATTGCGATCGGCTACCGCGAAGTGAACTTTTCATTATCGCGCGAACAGCAAAAGATCATCAACCGGCAAAACATCTATGATGGCACATTTGAGAAAACCCCATCGATGGGTTGGGGTTTTGTGCCATTAACTAAATATCAGGGTGGCGGTCCGGAGGCAGTACTGGAGCCTTTAAAGGATCATCTCAACGACTACGAACAGTTAATGATACAGTACTACGGTGCTGGTGTGCAAGCCTGCTATCGCGGTCCAAGATTATACGACTCGGAGGAAACGAAGCAGGTTGTCATCAAAACCATTTCATGGTATAAAAAATACAGAGACATTCTGAATTCGGATATCATCCACCTTCGCAGAGCTGATGGTCGTGATTGGGATGGTATCATGCATGTGAATCCATTCCTCAAGCAGAAAGGCTTTGCATTGTTCTACAATCCAACAAATGAAAGAATAACACGCACAGTCAAGCTGCCTTTATATTACACTGGCCTAGCCGATGTGGCTACTCTTTCTGAGAAAGATGGTAAACCTGTTAACATAACGCTCAATCGTAACTACGAGGCTTCAATAACGATTACGATTGATGCCAACAGCTATAATTGGTTTGTCATCGACTGATCTAATGAAACTCTCCAAGTGTTAACTCAATCGATATAATACCTTAAAACATTCAAATTGAAATTCCGGCTTAACATTCTTTCTCTCTTAATTATCCTGACAACTTCTTATAGTTTATTAGGACAGCAAAAGAAACCCAATCCTTTTCCTTCTGATGTTAAGCGAATCTTATTTCTAGGAAACAGCATCACTTATGCTGGTGAGTATATTACCAATCTTGAGTTTTATTTTACAACACACTATCCAGAAATGAAAGTGGAGTTTATCAATGCCGGACTTCCCAGCGAAACCGCTTCAGGTTTATCAGAGCCTGGTCATGCCGATGGAAAATTTCCGAGGCCTGACTTGCACGAACGACTCGCTCGCGTACTGAAACAAACGAAGCCCGATTGGGTATTCGCCTGCTACGGAATGAACGATGGTATTTATATGCCGCTGGATAAAGAGCGATTCATTAAATTTAAAGAAGGAATCAATTGGCTGCATGATGAACTGGTGAAAGCGAGAGTAAAAAAGATTATTCTCCTAACACCACCTGTTTTCGATGAACGCAAAGGAGGTCATTCAGGGTACGCACAGGTGCTAGATGTTTATTCTGATTGGCTGCTAACACAACGTGACGTAGCGCAGTGGCACGTTGCTGACATACACGGTGCGATGAAAACATATCTGGAAAATCAAATTGAAAAAGATTCAACCTTTGCATTGGCAGATGATGGTGTCCATCCTGGCAAAACGGGACATTGGATTAGTCGAAAGAAATCCTACTTTACCTGGGAGAAAAGAATGTCGATGAAGTGGAAAGCCTTTCAGATTTGGTAATCAACACAACAAATGGAGATAGTATTTTACAACGAGTTTCCCAGCTTCAGTTGATAAGGAAGGATGCCTGGCTCACCAGGACCGGCCATCTCAGACCCGGCATGAATACCGGACTTCCTTTGCATAAGGCAAAAAAGAAAGCAAGGGATATTCAAAAGGAAATCAACCTGCTTCGCAATTAGTGCTTTACCGACATGCTGCTAATTCTTTACACCGGTAATGGAAGTATGTGTCAGTCTTTAGGGGATCACGTATAATCCCATTCCATTTTAATGATGTATCATTACTGGTATGGTATTGGCTAACGGTAAACTAAACTAGTTCGGTTAATCACCGTTGCCAATTGATAAAAACCGAACCTACCAGGTGAAAGAGATAATTTAATTTTTTTATAATAAATTCGACCATTACTCATCAAATCCATGACTACTATGAAACTAAAAACGATTTGGCTATGCACTTTGGTTACCGGTGTATTTGTTACTAAAATTTCGCAGGCGCAGCAAGGTAATCCCAGTACTCCACCAGCGGTTTCGCCCATGCCCATGAAACCGGAAATGACAGAAATCTGGGAACCAGAAGTAAAGTTGATTTCACCTGCAACAAAATTAGGAGATGCCCCTTCTGATGCAATCATTTTATTTGACGGCAAAAATCTTGATCAATGGGTAAGTCAAAAAGACAAAACAAAACCAGCGCCTTGGAAAATCGTGAACAACGACCACTTGGAGGTCGTGCCTGGTTCTGGTGATATTCAAACCAAAATGCAATTTGGAGATTGCCAGTTGCACATAGAGTTTAGTGCACCGGATGCCGTTGAAGGCGCAGGACAAGGACGCGGAAACAGTGGAGTATTTTTCCAGGATCGATATGAGCTTCAGATATTGGATTCTTATAGCAACCGCACCTATCGCAACGGGCAGGCTGCCAGTATTTATAAAGATCAGGCACCGTTAGTCAATGCGATGCGTGGTCCGCTCGAATGGAATACATACGATGTGATCTATACGGCACCCCGTTTTAAAGCAGATGGACAATTGGATGCGCCCGCCCGCATTACCGTTTTGCATAATGGCGTATTGGTTCAAAACAATGCTACGATCAATGGACTTACTCTCTACATCGGATTGCATAACTACCCTTCTGCCCATGGCGATGATGTGATCCACTTACAGGATCATGGTAATAAAACTCAGTTCAGAAATATCTGGATTAGAAAACTTTGAAATATAGTATAATCATAAAGAAAGGAGAGCGAGCGTTCTCCTTTCTTTATTTCATGATGATTGTTTTCATCCTGTCAAAACCTAATCGTTATACCGATCCAACTCCAATCGTGCTTCTTCCAGATCTAATTCGTATTCGATTTTACGAACTATTTCATCTGTCACTTTTGCATCTTTGCGTAGTTGCAGAATAAGTTCTCGTTCTCTTTTAATGAGTTCCTGATGAATCCGCTGTAACTCATCAATCTCCTCACTCGTCATTCGATTTTCTGATTCTTCTTTTCGGATGCGTTGAATACGTATTTCATATTTCGACTTTATCTGGTTGAGCACTTCATCACTCAACCCCAACGAATAGTGCTCTTCGATATGTTCGATCACGGATGATGCCAGTTGAACCCGAATTCGTTCCTCCTCCTTAATATGGCCGTCACCCGATTTTACCCCCAGCCAATGAATGAGTTTTCTCAAGGTCATTCCTTGTAACATCAGCGTCACAAAAATCACACAAAAGGTGAGAAAGATAATCAGGTCGCGATGAGGAAACGCTTTGGTTTCAGACACCATTAATGGAAGACCCAGTGCGGCAGCTAACGAAACAATACCCCTCATCCCCGACCATGCGATGATGGAAACACTTCTCACATTCGTATCAGGCTCACGTTCACGAATCGATTTACTAAACCAGCGTGGCAAATACGCACCAGGGAAAACCCAAAGAATACGAGCAACCACCGCTGCAACGCTTACCACTGCTCCATACCAGAACAGTGTGCTCAATGAATCACTGGTGATGTGACTCAGGATAATCGGCAGTTGCAATCCGATCAGAATAAAAATTACTCCGTTGAGAATGAAAATCATGGTATCCCAAACCGCATTCGCCTGAATACGGGTTTGATTCGAAAACACTTCGGATGAACGCGGGCTTAAGAACAAACCGGCAGCAACTACAGCTAAAACACCAGATGCATGAAACTCTTCTGCCAGTAAATAAGCGGCATAAGGTGCCAGCAGGGTAAATGTAGTATCGGTTGTAGCATTATGAGGTGTGATTTTATGAATCCAAAAAAACAGATAGCCAATCAACAAACCGATGATGATACCAAAGCCTGCCACATAAAAAAAGTTGATACCAGCAAGCCAGAAAATAAAAGTTCCGGAGGCTGCTGCAGCAACGGCATAGCGATAGGCAATTAAACCCGTAGCATCATTGACCAGACTCTCTCCTTCCAGAATGGTGATAATTCGTTTTGGAATTTTCAAACCTTTCGTTGCCGCTGTAGCAGCCACGGCATCGGGTGGAGAAACAATAGCACCCAATACAAATGACTCAACCCAACCAAAGTCGGGTATAAAATAATGTGCCGCTGCTGCAACAATCACGGTCGTGAACAATACACATCCAATGGCCAGCAACGAAATGGGCCTGATCGATTGTTTAAAGTCGGGCCACGAGGTGCTCCATGCGGCAGCATACAATACAGGCGGCAAAAATATTAGGAAGACAACATCTGGATTCAATGTCATTACAGGCAATCCCGGAATAATACCTATGGCAATGCCGGCAATAACAAGAAGTATGGGATAGGGTATTCGCACTTTATCAGTAACCTGCGCCAGGGCAGTAACGACAGCCAATAAAAGTATAATGATCGCAAGGTTGGTCATAAATCAAAAATACCGTTTAAAACAATCTTCAATATGGTAAATTCGTGAACCCATTTAACTTAACTTTTCAACTAAATTTAAACTAATTATTAAACTGGGTGAACCATTTGCCCCATTCATGGTTTATAATTGAGTCAAATGAAAATAGCCGTATCCCGTAAGGAACATTTCAATGCTGCACATCGCCTGTACAACCCGGCCTGGTCGGATGAAAAGAATGATGCTGTATTTGGAAAGTGTAATAATCCCAACTACCACGGACATAATTATGAATTAATTGTGACGCTCATCGGAACACCTGATCCCGAAACGGGTTATGTATTTGATATGAAACTGTTAAGTGATCTCATCAAAGAAAATATCCTTATTCATTTTGATCACAAAAATCTTAATTTAGATACTCCATACTTCAAAAATCTGAATCCTTCAGCAGAGAACCTTGCCGTAGTGATCTGGCGGATATTGAGGCAACAAATAGACAATCAGTACGACCTTAAAGTCAAACTCTATGAGACAGAAAGAAATTTCGTTGAATATCCGGCCCATTAATCCTCTCGATGAGGAGTTTGATGATGATCACATCGTTACATCATGGAACACCCCGTTGCGTGAAGATGCGTTTGTACTAAGCGATGATGAAAAAGTGGAGCAAATTGAAAAACACTTCCGCGAAATCATGGAAATACTTGGCCTTGATCTTACCGATGACAGCCTGAACGGAACTCCGCACAGAGTAGCCAAGATGTACGTCAAGGAAGTGTTCAGCGGATTGAATCCTAAGAATCGTCCGGTAGCAAAGCTCTTCGAAAACAAATACAAGTACGATCAGATGCTCGTAGAGAAAGACATCACGTTCTATTCTCATTGCGAACATCACTTTGTGCCCATCTATGGAAAAGCGCATGTAGCATATTTCTCCAGTGGTAAAGTTATTGGCTTATCCAAGATCAATCGTATTGTTCAATACTTCGCTAAGCGTCCGCAAGTTCAGGAGCGCTTAACCGTTCAGATTGGAAAAGAACTGCAACGTATTTTAGGAACGGAACATGTTGGTGTGGTTATGGATGCCAATCACATGTGTGTTGCATCCCGTGGTGTAGGCGATACAAATAGTAAAACCGGGACTGCTTTTTTTGGGGGCAAGTTTAGCGAAGAGACCTTTAAGCGAGAATTCCTCAACTACATTAATAATAAATAAATGAAGCCCCGCCCTTAGCGGGGTTTTCCTTTGCAGGTCAGCCTCGAAAAGGTGATCAGAACAGTAAAAACGAATAAGATCAGCAACATCCAACATAAAATTTTATTAGCTTAGCGGTTCCTAAAACATCGAAAATAAACGATTTATGGTATTCGACTTAGACATGATCAATGCTCTGTATGCAGCAATGCCGGGCCGTATCGCCAAAGCCAGAAAGGCCGTTGGCAAACATCTCACCTTGTCAGAGAAAATTCTCTACACTCATCTTCATACCTACCAGAAGCTTGAGAACTTTGGACGAGGCACATCCTATGTAGACTTTGCTCCAGATCGCGTGGCGATGCAAGATGCTACCGCACAGATGGCATTGCTTCAATTTATGTCGGCCGGTAAGCCCAAAGTAGCCGTACCATCTACGGTACATTGTGATCACCTGATCACCGCAAAAGTGGGCGCAAAAGATGATTTAACAGTAGCAAACACAGAGAGCAAGGAAGTATTCGATTTCCTCTCTTCGGTTTCAACTAAATATGGTATTGGTTTCTGGAAACCTGGTGCTGGTATCATACACCAGGTGGTTTTGGAAAACTATGCCTTCCCCGGAGGTATGATGATAGGAACTGACTCACACACCGTGAATGCCGGTGGGTTGGGTATGGTTGCCATTGGTGTTGGCGGTGCTGATGCCGTAGATGTGATGGCAGGCATGGCATGGGAGTTAAAATTCCCTAAGTTGATCGGTATTAAACTAACCGGAAAATTAAATGGTTGGACATCCGCAAAAGATGTGATCCTTAAAGTGGCAGGTATTCTCACCGTAAAAGGAGGAACCGGAGCCATTGTGGAATACTTTGGTGAAGGTGCCACTTCGATGAGTTGTACGGGTAAAGGAACCATCTGTAACATGGGTGCGGAGATTGGTGCTACTACGTCAACGTTCGGATATGATGAATCGATGTCACGCTACCTGGTTTCAACCGGACGTGCAGAAGTGGCGAAGATGGCAGACAAAATAAAGGAACACCTGACGGCCGATCCTGAAGTGTATGCTAACCCTGAAAAGTACTTTGATCAGGTTATTGAGATCAACCTTTCAGAATTAGAGCCACATTTGAACGGTCCTTTCACTCCTGATTTGGCAACTCCAATTTCAAAACTTAAAGAAGAAGCTGCTAAGAATGGCTGGCCTACCAAAGTCGAAGTGGGCTTGATCGGATCATGCACCAATTCCTCTTATGAGGATATCGCACGTGCCGCAAGTTTAGCTAAACAAGTAGCGGATAAAGGACTGAAAACCAAAGCAGTATTCACCATCACTCCAGGTTCAGAACAAGTGCGTTATACCATTGAGCGCGATGGATTTATTGACACGTTCAATAAGATTGGAGCCAAGGTATTTGCTAATGCCTGCGGACCGTGTATCGGTATGTGGGCCCGCGTAGGTGCCGATAGAAAAGAAAAGAACACAATCGTTCACTCCTTTAACAGAAACTTCCAGTCGCGTAACGATGGCAACCCTAACACCTACGCCTTTGTAGGGTCACCAGAATTAGTAACAGCCCTCGCCATCGCAGGTGACTTGAATTTCAATCCGCTTACTGACTACCTCACCAACGAGCGTGGCGAGCAAGTGAAACTGGACCCTCCTACCGGAGATGAACTTCCTAAAAAAGGATTTGATGTAAAAGATCCGGGCTACCAAGCTCCTGCTAAAGATGGCAGCAAAGTACAAGTGAAAGTAAGCCCTACCTCAGATCGTTTACAATTGCTTGCTCCATTCAAAGCATGGGAAGGCACCGACTTGAAAGGATTGCGTTTGCTGATCAAGGCAAAAGGCAAGTGCACCACAGATCATATTTCGATGGCCGGGAAGTGGCTAAAATACAGAGGACATTTGGATAATATTTCCAATAACTTATTGATTGGTGCCACCAACTTCTTCAACGAGAAAATCAATAGCGTTAAGAATGGCCTGAACGGTGAATATAACGAAGTGCCCAATGTGCAGCGTGCTTACAAGGCACAAGGCGTTGGTTCTATCGTAGTCGGTGACGAAAACTATGGCGAAGGCTCGTCACGCGAGCACGCAGCCATGGAGCCTCGTCATTTAGGAGTTTGTGCCATTCTGGTGAAATCATTCGCCCGAATTCACGAAACTAACTTAAAGAAACAAGGTATGTTGGCGTTAACATTTGCCAACAAAGAAGATTACAATAAGATCAAGGAGGATGATTCATTTGATATCATCGGCCTTACAGCCTTTAGCCCGGAAAAGCCACTTACGCTTGTGATTAATCATAGTAATGGAAGTACGGATTCTATTACTGTGAACCATACCTACAATAAAGGACAAATTGTGTGGTTTAAGGCAGGATCTGCTTTAAATGCCATGGGCAATGCGAAAGCTGCAGCAACGGCAGCCGCTGCTAAACCTAAGGCAAAGAAAAAAGCTGTTGCAAAGAAAGTTATCGTTAAGAAAACTACTAAGCCACCAACTAAAAAGGCGACTAAAAAAGCAGTGGCTAAGAAAGTGGTGGCTAAAAAGCCCGTAAAAAAAGTAGCGAAGAAAGCGGTGAAGAAAGTTGTTAAGGCTGCGAAAAAAAATGTAAAAAAAGCAGTAAAGAAAGCTTCGAAGAAAAAGAAGTAATTGGAAGATATGTTCATCCAATAAAACCGAATCCTGAGTGGGTTCGGTTTTTTTATTTCCCAGGTTTTGATGCATGGATATTCTTGTCCTTATTTTGCATCCCAAACTTAAGATTTGATTCTAATTGGGAATTACCCCGTCCCATTTATGGAAAAAAGGTGCATCAAAGTAGATTTTTTAACTCAAAAACCCCTTTTCTAGCCCCGGCACAATAATTCGATAGTAGTATAACATAACTATTTAACTACTATGAAATCACGTAATAAGAAAAGACAAGAAACAGTATCAATGTTTGAATTCATGATGCGTGGCATGTTCGAATCATTCATTAGAAAAACCGATTCAGATAAACGTGTTGCTCTTTTCGGTGGCGATCCATTCAGAAACTAAATTTTGAAATACCGGTAAGCAAACCGCTTTCGAAAAGAAAGGTCACGCTCATCGATGATAATTTGGTAGCCTTTACACTTGTTAATTCTTAAATGATGACGATTGCAGTTCTTATATTTTCCTAAACGCTCTTCGCAACAACATTTTCAATCTCGCAGCAAAGCGCTACTGACGCTTGCCGAATTTGATTCTGCCCCACTTCAAGATGGTATCTCCACTTGAATAACGAGCTGATTAGTTTCTTATTGGGAATTACTCGATCCCAAATCCGGAAGAAATTATTCTCATGTACCCTTTTTAGCGTTTAAAGCACATTTTTCGTCTAGGCACAATAATTCGATAGTAGGATAACATAACTATTTAACTACTATGAAATCACGTAATAAGAAAAGACAAGAATCAGTATCAATGTTTGAATCCATGATGCGTGGCATGTTCGAATCATTCATTAGAAAAACAGATTCAGATAAACGCGTTGCCCTTTTCGGTGGCGATCCTTTTAGAAACTGAATAAATAAGATCGATAGCAAAAAAAAATCTTTCAAGAAGAAAGTTAATCCACATCGTTAAATCCACCACTTGAAATCATCAGAAATCTGAAATCAAAACGCGCAGTTCATTTAATATCATGGCTGTCGCACCCCACACTACTTCCCCATCAATCTCAAAGTGTGGAGCCATCATGGGGTAAATCTTAGATGCCATAATCTCTGTAGTCTTCACGGCATCATGTCTGATCAACTGATCAATCGTACCTTCGATAACTCTTACCACTTCCCTGGGATCAGGATTGAAGATAGGGAGGGCTCTCAAACAGCCAATCACAGGAGTAACTATAAAATTGCTGGGAATCACAAAAAAATCAGTGAGCTGACCGATCACTTTAATGGTATTGCGGGCAATGCCAATCTCTTCTTCAGCCTCCCGCAAAGCCGTGGTGATGATACCCTCGTCTTGTTCGGCCTTTCCACCTGGCAAACTGATCTGACCTCCATGGGTACCTAAATAATCAGGGCGCTTGGTCAATGGAAATTTAACCAATCCGTTTTCCTCGTAAAGTAATATCAGTACAGCTCCTGGCTTCGGTGGTGTCTTATGTTCAAATTTAGGTTTGAAAGTTCCTGCCGGCACGGCACGCAATGGTTCATGAGCCTCCCCGCCTGGAAGGGGAAGTTTTAATCGGTCTTCCAGCTTACTCACTAATTCTGATAAATTCATTTACAGACCTTCATTACATCAGGCTTAACAAGGCCATCACCAATCTCCTTCGATTTCTTAAATGACTCGCATGCTTTTGCATAGTTTCCGTTCTTCTGGTAGGCAAGACCCAAATAAAAATAAATCTTATCTACAAACGGATCCGTTTCAAAAGATTGTCTCAATAGTCGTTCGGCATTGGCATAATCCTTTTTCTCTAACAAGAGTATCCCTTTATTGCGATACGCCCATGCATTGTAAGGATCAAGGCCAATGCTTTCATTGATATCAGCTTCTGCCTTCTCGTAGTCCTTCATGCTGAGGTAAATAAAACCTCTGTTGTTGAGAAAGTACGCCTGACGTGGAGCTAGTGATAATGATTTAGCTACCCAATCTAATGCCTCCGCATAGTTGCCTTCCTCGGTTTCGATCATCGCGAGTGTATTGTAGATATTGGGCTCCTCCGGTTTCAATTTCGCGGCCTTCTGTAATTCAATGCGAGCCGTATCGTAGGCTTTTAAATAATATTGAACGGTAGCATGGTTAACAATACCATCTAAGTTGTGGGGCTCCATGGCGATTGCCTGATCAAAAGACTCCAGAGCTTTATCGAATTCGCGCATCTTGGTATACACTAGTCCTCTCGTAAAATGTACTAATGCTGTATCGGGTTTGAGTTTAGCAACCTTATCCAAATCGGACAAGGCCGTGTAATACTCCTTCAGCTCGTAACTGGTATTGGCATGATTAAAAAGTGCATTGATAAAATCAGACTTGCAGGCAATGGCCTTTTCATATTGTTCATGGGCTAAATCAAACCTATCTTGTTCAAAATAAACTGTACCCAGGTTATTCCAGGCGTCCGCATAGCAGGGATCTACCTTTATTGCTTCGCCATAATAATAGGTGGCTTGCTCAAAGTTTCTTTCTTTAAAGGCGATATTACCTCTGAGCAAAAACTTCTGAAGTTTTGACTCCTTGGAATCGGAACAGGCAACGAGTAATACAAAGACCAACCATTTTTTCATTTCAACTACATTAACCTGTTATCGACCATCTGGTTCAAAAGTTTACCAGATTTTAAGGTTGCAAAGATACAGCAAAGGACATCACCTTACATACTTATGAGCCTAACATACAACAATGCAAACGGTTACGATGAAATCATCAACTAAGCAAAGCTTATTTTAAATCGTTTTATCATTTATTATTTTGAATAATAGAAAGTTCTCATTTCCTTTGACCGTCAATTATGAATAACGTTCAAAACATCCACGGCCATCACCATCATGCATATAGCACGAGTGGCTGGTCTTTGTTTTGATTGATTTATAAATAAATTAATAAAAGGCTTGCCAACAACTGGTAGGCCTTTTTTGTTTTTAACCGAGTTAAAATAATGAGTAGTATGTTACGAATTGCGATTCAAAAATCAGGAAGACTTCAGGAAGAATCGCTTAAGCTTTTGAAAGAAAGTGGATTGGTTTTCAGCCATGGAAAGGATCAACTTAAAACGCAAGCAATCAACTTTCCAGTAGAGTTGCTTTTTCTTCGTGATGACGATATTCCCCAGTATGTAGAAGACCAGGTGGCAGACGCTGGCATTGTGGGCGAAAACGTGATGATCGAAAAGCAGAAGAAAAATGAATTGGTGCGCAGGCTTGATTTCGCTAAGTGCAGATTATCAATAGCCATTCCAAGGTCAGAAACGTACGCAGGAATTTCTTCGCTGGGAGGAAAAAACATTGCTACCTCCTACCCGACTATCGTAAAACAATTCCTTTCCAAACATAATATTGAGGCCGGTATACACGAGATCAGTGGCTCCGTTGAAATTGCGCCAGGTATTGGTCTGGCTGATGCGATCTGCGACATTGTAAGCACTGGCAGCACTTTATTAAGTAATGGATTGAAAGAAGTGGAAGTAGTAATGAAGTCCGAGGCTGTATTGATTTCCACTCCCAATTTAGCCTCCGAAAAGAAAAAAACACTAGATCAACTATTGTTCCGCATTCAATCGGTACAGTCGGCCAAGAACAATAAATATATTTTGCTGAATTGCCCGAATGACGCCATTGAAAAAATTACCAGTATTATTCCTGGCATGAAGAGCCCCACGATTATGCCATTGGGACGGCAAGGTTGGTCATCGCTGCATTCTGTAGTCAATGAAGATGATTTCTGGGAGAAGATTGATCTGCTGAAATCGTTTGGCGCTGAAGGAATATTAGTAATACCAATTGAAAAGATGATTGCCTAAGTTGTATGAAGATAATCAAAACACCAACTCGTTCGCAATGGCCAAAACTTTGTCAGCGGCCTCAAATCGAACTGGAGTTTTTAGAAAGTGCGGTGAAGAATATTTTGAACCGTGTACAAAAATCCGGGGATGAAGCCTTAAAAGAATTCACGTGGCAATTCGATAAGGTAAAGCTTGATACTATTCAGGTAAAACAAACAGAAATTAGTGAAGCCGTTGCTGGTCTTCCATCAACTTTAAAGACAGCGATACTATCGGCAGCAAAAAACATTGAAACTTTTCATACTTCCCAAAAACGTGATATTACCTTGGTGGAAACCATGCCGGGTGTAACCTGTTGGAGAAAAGGAACGCCCATTCAGAAAGTGGGCATCTATATACCGGGAGGTTCTGCCCCTCTCTTCTCAACGGTTTTAATGCTCGGTGTTCCGGCACAACTAGCGGGATGTGTCGAAGTGGTTCTTTGTTCACCACCGGATAAAAACGGTAATATAAATCCAGCCATTTTATTTGCTGCTTATCATACCGGAATTAAAAAAATATTTAAGGTAGGTGGAGCACAAGCCATTGCAGCCATGACATACGGAACAGAAACTATTCCTTCTGTAAGTAAAATATTTGGACCAGGAAATCAATATGTAACCAAAGCAAAACAACTGATCAGCCAGGAAGGAGTGGCTATTGATATGCCAGCAGGACCATCAGAAGTATTAGTAATCGCAGATCATGCAGCTAACCCATCTTATCTTGCAGCTGATTTGTTGTCGCAAGCGGAACATGGACCTGATAGTCAGGTGATCCTGGCAACTACACATGCTGAATTGATTCCACCTGTACTTCAAGAAATTGAAGTACAGGTGGAGCGATTACCCAGAAAGCAAATCGCCCGCGAAGCGCTTACGAATAGTTTGGCCATTGTGTTTGACTCAACAAATGAATTGGTTGATTTTGTTAATGAATTTGCACCTGAACATTTAATCATCAATACGACCGACAGCGATCAATTGGTCGATAAGATTGTTAATGCTGGTTCCATTTTTCTTGGGCCATACACCCCGGAAGCGGCAGGGGATTATGCATCGGGAACAAATCACACGCTGCCCACCAACGGATTTGCCAAAGCATTCGGTGGTGTGTCGTTAGAGAGTTTTATGAAATACATTACCATCCAGAAGATCACTCAATCAGGACTTGATTTACTAGGCCCAATTGTTGAAGAAATGGCAGAGGCAGAACAATTAAAAGGTCATGCCGAGGCCGTAAGGGTAAGAAGAAAATAATTTTATGTTTGAACTTGAAAAATTAGTCCGTAAGAACGTATTAAGGTTAAAACCGTATTCTTCCGCTCGGGATGAATTTAAAGGCAGTGCATCCGTCTACCTCGATGCCAATGAAAATCCATTTCCATCATCCTTCAATCGTTATCCTGATCCTCATCAGGTTAAATTGAAAGAGAAGCTTTCTACTATAAAAAAAATTCCTACGGATCAGATTTTTCTTGGCAATGGAAGCGATGAACCGATTGATCTTTTAATCAGAGCTTTTTGCGAACCAGGTACAGACAATGTACTGATTCCGCAACCTACTTACGGGATGTATACCGTGAGCGCAGAAATCAATAATATTGAAATCAAGAACATAAAACTCACTGAAGACTTCGATATTGATATCAATGTGCTAAATGATTCTTGGAACAAACACACGAAACTAATTTTCCTTTGCAGCCCCAATAATCCATCTGGGAATTTACTCGATCCTGAAAAGATAAAAACAGTGCTTGCTCAATTTCACGGAATTGTTGTTGTTGATGAAGCCTACATCGATTTTACAAACTATCCGGGCTTTGTTTCATTGTTAAAAACCTATCCCAACCTGGTAGTTTTACAAACGCTATCAAAAGCCTGGGGCCTGGCCGCCATTCGTTTAGGAATGTGTTTTGCCAGCGCAGAAATTATAAGCATACTCAATAAGATCAAGCCCCCGTACAACATCAGTATTCTTTCACAACAAACTGCATTCGAAGAATTGCATTTTGAAGTAAGGAAAAACAGATGGGTAACCGAGATCATCGTTGAAAGAGAAAAATTAAAAGAAGGATTATCAAAAATCGATTCTGTAAAAAAGGTTTATCCTTCAGCTGCCAACTTTTTACTGGTGAAGATTACCAATGCGCGGGGTGTCTATGAAGCGCTGGTGCGAAAAGGAATCATTGTAAGAGATCGGTCGAACGTAATTTTGTGTGAGGATTGCCTTCGAATAACCATAGGAACACGACAAGAAAATCAAATTCTGCTGAATGAATTAAACCAACTATGAAGAAAGTTCTATTTATTGATCGCGATGGCACATTGATTCACGAGCCTGCTGAAGACCCTCAAATTGACAGTCTGGATAAACTAAAATTTGTTCCCGGTGTATTTACATGGCTTGGCAAAATCGCACGCGAAACAGACTTTGAACTGGTGATGGTGACTAATCAGGATGGATTAGGGACTGCAAGCTTCCCCGAAGAAAAGTTCTGGCCA
Organism: Bacteroidota bacterium; assembly: GCA_947470895.1. Lineage (GTDB taxonomy): Bacteria > Bacteroidota > Bacteroidia > Cytophagales > Cyclobacteriaceae > ELB16-189. The sequence continues at coordinate 30,795 of CANIVF010000016.1, read as the reverse complement.
GTTCAGAATATGGTGATGAATACATTGGCCGGTGAAGGGATCCATTTCGAGGCAGTTCATGTAGACCCTACTCTGCCTCAGGAAAATAAACCCACCAGAAAGCCGGGTGTCGGCATGCTAGGTAAATACTTTTCGGATGAATATGATTTAAAGAACTCATTTGTTATCGGAGATAGACTGACAGACGTTGAAATGGCCAAAAATCTGGGAGCTACAGCGATCTTAATGAACGATGGTAGCCTTCATCATGCACTGATTGAAAAAGGGCTTGATTCAGCAACAAAAAGGATCATACATACCTGGAAAGAAATCTATGAAGCCGTACTTCCTGCACGAGCTGCTCAAGTACAACGAACCACCAAAGAGACCGATATTTTTATTTCTATAAAACTGAATGGAACGGGGAAGTCAACCATTCAGACAGGGCTAGGTTTTTTTGATCACATGCTCGATCAACTTTCGCGCCATGGCCTCATTGATCTTGACATTAAAGTAAAGGGTGATCTTCACATTGACGAACATCATACCATCGAAGATACAGGACTGGCTTTGGGAGAAGCTTTTAATAATGCTCTTGGTGACAAGCATGGCATTGAACGATATGGTTTTTGTTTACCTATGGACGATTGTCTTGCACAGGCCTCCATCGATTTTGGAGGTAGACCATGGTTGGTTTGGGAAGCAGAATTCAAGAGAGAGAAAATTGGTGAGATGCCTACTGAAATGTTCTATCACTTTTTTAAATCATTTTCAGATACCGCCAAATGCAATCTGAATATCAAAGCAGAAGGAACCAACGAGCATCATAAGATTGAATCCATTTTCAAATCATTGGCAAAGGCGATCAAGATAGCTGTTAGAAAAGATCCGTTTAACGATAAGTTGCCAAGCACCAAGGGGACTTTGTAAGGTTGAATACTAAAAAGTAGACAGCAGACAAGGAGCAGTAGGCATTTATATAAAATAAAAATTTACAATTCGTAACTTGGCATGGTTGCAGTCATAAGATATAATGCAGGTAATATTCGGTCGGTGGCATTTGCTTTAGAGCGATTGGATGTTGAATTCTCCATTACGGATAATCATGAAGAAATTCAGAAGGCTGATCAAGTGATTTTTCCCGGTGTAGGTGAAGCCAGCAGTACGATGAAATATCTTCAGGATCATAAACTCGATATCATGATCAAGGAATTAAAACAGCCTGTGCTTGGCATTTGTCTTGGAATGCAACTGATGTGTTCCTTTTCCGAAGAAAATAATACCACTTGTCTCGGCATTTTTGATGAGCATGTGAAATTATTCCAATCAGTAAAGCATGAGAAGGTTCCTCACATGGGTTGGAATTCACTTACCCTAACAAACGGGTGGCTCGATAACCGTGTGAACGAACAATTTGTTTACTTTGTGCACAGTTACTATGTGCCTGTAAACCCTCACACAACGGCTATTACAGATTATATACTGCCATTTAGTTCAGCCATAAAAAAGGATAATTTTTATGCAGTTCAGTTTCATCCTGAGAAATCCTCACTCATGGGTGAAATAGTACTGAGAAGTTTCCTAAACAAATCGTAAATCGAACAAATTTTTAAGTGATGCGTATTATTCCTGCTATCGACATTATTGACGGAAAGTGTGTTAGGCTTACCCAAGGGGATTTCAAACAGAAAAAAGTGTATCGCGAAGATCCTGTAGAAGTAGCGCTGGAATTTCAGAATGCAGACCTGGAATGCCTGCACCTCGTTGACCTGGATGGAGCTAAAAAAGGGAAAGTCGTTAACTGGAATGTAATACGTGAAATTCAAGAAAAGACTGCCCTGAGTGTTGATTTTGGCGGAGGAGTTAAATCTGATGAAGATGTCGAACAGCTACTCGACCTGGGCGTTCATCAGATTAATGTAGGAAGTATGGCCGTTAAAGAACCTGAAAAGTTTTCGGAATGGCTTAAACGCTATGGCCCTGAAAACTTTGTATTAAGTGCCGATGTAAAGGGAGAAAACGTTTCCATCAATGGGTGGTTGGAAGAAACAAAATTCAGACTATTTGACTTAGTTACTCAATTTGAAAAACAGGGACTCGAGTTTTTAACCTGTACGGATATAGGAACCGATGGAATGATGGAAGGTCCTAATATTGGATTATATAAAAAACTGGTAAACCGCTTTCCGAAATTAAAAATTGTTGCCAGCGGTGGAGTAACATCTATCAATGATCTTAAAGAATTAAAATATACCCATGTATACGGGGTGATTATTGGAAAGGCCATCTATGAAGGCAAGCTAAAATTATCTGAATTAAAAGCTTTCCAGAATTCATAAATCTAATTTATAACTGTGCTCACCAAACGAATTATACCTTGCCTCGATATCAAAGACGGTCGAACCGTAAAGGGTGTCAATTTCGTAGACATTCGTGATGCGGGAGATCCGGTTGAGTTGGGAGCAGCCTACGCAGCTCAAGGTGCCGATGAATTGGTGTTTCTGGATATCTCGGCCACCAATGAAAAAAGAAAAACATTCGCTGCCTTAGTAAAAGAAATTGCAACTTATGTAAACATACCCTTTACGGTCGGTGGTGGAATCACATGCCTAGCGGATGTTGCCCCTCTCCTCGAGGCTGGCGCGGATAAAGTAAGTATTAACTCTGCCGCAGTAAAAAACCCAGACCTGATTGATGAATTAGCAAAGGCATTCGGTTCTCAATTTGTCGCACTCGCCATCGATGCGCGAAAAGTTGATAATCAATGGATAGTGCATACGCATGGCGGCTCTAATCCTTCTGGTAAAAAATTATTTTCCTGGGCTAAAGAAGGGCAATCACGAGGAGCAGGAGAAATTCTATTCACGAGTATGGATCATGATGGCACCAAAAAAGGTTTTGCCATTGACCCTTTAGCAAAACTCCATGAACTTCTAGACATTCCGGTTATTGCTTCAGGAGGAGCTGGAAGCATGCAGCATTTTCTGGAGGCATTTGTTTTAGGGAAAGCAGATGCTGCGTTGGCTGCCAGTTTATTTCACTTTGGTGAACTGACGATTTCAGATTTGAAAAAATATTTACAAACCAACGGTGTACCGGTTCGGGTATAAGTAGCCATGATTGATTTGCGAAAATTAGACTTTGATAAAACCCAAGGACTCATTCCGTGCATTGTACAAGACGCAAAAACAAATACCGTTTTAATGCTTGGATACATGAATCGTGAGGCACTGGAAAAAACACTTGCCAAAAATAAACTGACCTTCTACAGCCGTACAAACCAACGACTCTGGACAAAAGGAGAAACATCTGGTAATTACTTACACCTACTTGATGTAAAAACAGATTGCGACAGCGATACACTTCTTTTTAAAGTAACACCTGAAGGACCTACATGTCATACCGGAGCGGATAGCTGCTTTAACGAAGCGAATGAGTTTTCTGGGCTGGAATTTCTCGAAGCGATCATTCAGGAACGTAAGAAAAACCCAAAAGCAGGATCTTATACCAATCAACTTTTCGATTCTGGAATCAATAAGGTAGCTCAAAAAGTTGGTGAGGAAGCCGTGGAATTAATTATCGAAGCAAAAGACAACAATAAAGAGCTCTTTCTTAGTGAAGCAGCTGATCTGATGTATCACTACCTGGTGTTACTCGCGGCCAAAGAATATCAACTGAAAGATGTCTTAACGGTGTTAAAGCAAAGACATACCAAATAAATGCAAAGTTTTACTGAAACTATTTTCGAGAACTCTCCGCTTGCTTCGACTGCAACTCCACGTACGTGAGTTGATATGTATATTTAAACTGCCCGTTGTTTTATTTGCGCACACCTTCAAGAATGTCTTTCGTTCGATCAAAGGTGAACGTATGGGATGCTTCTCTACCACGCGACTCAAAATCTTTATAAATCAAAATATTTGCATGGGGCCATCCTTCTAAACTCACCTCGAATCGAATAGCTTGGTAAAAAATTTTTATCCAGATGCACCTCTACATATGCGCGATTTGCTCCATCCATAACTTTGATGATAGCCAACTGCTTATAATTCTCCGAAACCTTTTCTTTTTCGGTAGAAGAAAGAACTCCTTTGCCTTTCTTATACACCACCATCGAAACAGAATAGATACCTTCGAGATCGCCTACACTTAATTGCTCCTTATTCACATATCGTTTCATCAGATCATGAAAATTGATCTGTTCGAAATAATAAACCTTATTCCGCTGCTTCATTGAATATCATTTATCCACTGAACAGGAAACAAATAATGCGCCTATTACTACAGTAGTAATTATACTTATCATCATATAATGATTATTCAAATTTTACTTAATATAAAATTGAATCTCTATAATTAAGCCTCAGAAAACAATATCCTCGTACGATCCATCAACGAATTTTCTACAGGATAGTCGCCCACGAAGTGCTGAAGGTTTAAATATTGACTTGCCCATCAGCATGCGCACACATTCCTGAATTCCTTCTGTGATGCTGGGATGAGGATGAACGCACTCGGCCAACTCTTCAATGCCTTTGTTCATTGAGATCAGCACTGCTACGGCTTGAATAGAACTACTGGCGTGATTGCCCACCACCTTCATGCCTAATATTTTCATATGATTATCACACGTTACTAATAACTTTATAAATCCTTGTGTATTTCGCTTGGCAATTGCCCTTGGGATTGTGCTATACTCAAGGGTTACTACTTTATAATCCATACCCTTTTCTTTTGCTTGTGTTTCGTTCAGTCCAACTCCGGCTACTTCAGGACTCAGAAACATAATCGTGCTGATGTTTTCATAAACCAATTTCCGATCAGGAAGACCGAATATTCTTTCCACGGCATAACGCCCTTCCAATTCACCCACATTGACCAATGAAATATCGGCCGTTAAATCTCCCACTGCATAAATATTAGACACATTAGTTTGTGTATCGTTATTATGAATACCACGCTTTGAAATATCGATCCCCACTTTTTCATCCCACAAGTCTTCAAGATTTGCTACACGGCCAACGGAAACCAATGCCTTTTCAACATTAAAAACTTCGCGACTGCCATCCGTATATTCCAGTTCATATTCCACTCGGTTATTTACAATGCGCATGCTAATTAACCTGGAACTGCGGTGAATAAGCACTCCGTTATTTTCCATATTACGCTCAATAATGCGCACCACATCTTCATCTTCAAAGGGTAATATCCGATCACCTTTATCAATCAAATGAACCTTAGTGCGACCAAAGCCGCTGAAAATGGTAGCATACTCGCAACCAATTACCCCTGCCCCCACAATCACCATACTCTCCGGGAAGTCAGTCATGTCTTCAATCCCTTCGCTGGTTAGCACGTGCTTTTCATCGATGGGCAATTCGGGTAAATACCGAGGTCTGCTTCCTGTCGCCAAAATGATATAATCACCTCGCACAACTTCTTTTTTTGCTCCAACCAGAATTTCCACTTCATGCTGACCAATCACTCTGGCTTCTCCTATTTTGAAATCCAATAAATTTGAATAGGAAGTATTGACTAATTCCTGCAAATGTTCCTCAAGCATGCTTTTGCGTTCATGCACAGCTTTGCGCACTTCATTTTGAATTTCCTTAAAACTGATGGATGGAATTTCAATATTGTAACGATTCAGGCTTTTGCGAAATGCAGAAGCTTCTCTAGATAACTCCCACCATGTTTTGGACGACAAAGCACCATTGGTTACACCAGCGCCTCCCAACTTATTCTTTTCTATTAGGAGGACTTTCTTCTTAAAATCCAAGGCACGCATAGCAGCTGCATATCCCGAAGGACCACCACCGATTACAATGAGATCATATTTCATAGTTGCTTAACTCTTAAACTTCCAATTTACCATTTTAAGCGGTGGAATTACAAGTTAATTTTAGGCATACAGGAAGAATGATAATGCAAAAGATGATTCTGATTTATTCTTTTTACCTTTGAAAGGCCATCAGATTTTATTGATAAAACTATTCTGGAAACACATTTGAAATGATTGAGAAGCTGATCGAACTGGATAAAAAAATTCTCATTTTTCTTAATGGATTTCATTCCCCGCTGCTTGACCCGGTCATGCTGCTGATTACAAAGACTTTTTTCTGGATACCACTTTATGCGTTTTTGATTTTCTTACTCTTCAAAAACTATCGCAAAGAAGCCTGGTTCATTTTAATCGGGGCTGCCATCACCATTCTTCTTTGCGATCAGATAACATCGACCTTTATGAAGCCATTTTTTGCAAGGCTACGCCCATCTCAAGACCCAAGCGTACAAACTCTATTACACCTTGTTGATGGCTATCGCGGTGGCCTTTACGGTTTTGCTTCCGGTCATGCAGCCAACACCATGGGAGTTGCTTTTTTTGTTTGGTTGTCTATGCGATCTGTTTATCGATGGATTGGACTAATTTTCATTTGGGCGATCGTCATGACATACACCCGTATTTATTTGGGAGTTCACTATCCGGGAGATATTCTGGTGGGTGGTGTCATTGGCCTTTTTTGTGGATGGATTGGATATAAGGCTTCTAGTGTATTGCTAAATAAATTTAAAAAAGCTCCCCCAGTTGCCTGAAGGAGCTTTCAACTTGTTAACGTGAGCATTATTTCTTTCCAAAAAACTTTCCTGCCAAACTACCCAATGTGCCAAGGGGATTTGATTTAGAATTTCCTCCGGCTAGCTGGCCAACAATGCTAGCGACATCCAGATTACTATTGCCGCTCATTGTTTTCATCATATTAGAAAGGTCAAAAGAATTATCCTTAGGATCATTGGCCTTTTGAACGAACTGATTCATCACAGTAGGCAACAAGCTCGATACGATGCTCTGTGCCTGGGCAGAGGAAACGCCAAACTTAGCCGCAAAATTTCCAGCCACAGAAGAAATCATTTCACGCACCATAGGATTATTCGCAAATGCATGCTGGCTTGCCCCGCCCTGAAACATAGAAACTACCTGTTGGAGGTTTCCCTGGGCCACCTGACCTTTGAGTGTGTTAAAAATGGAACCTGCCACTTCCTGTATAGCTGCATTATTAAATTGATTGGGAATAGCCTGATTCTTCACAATGGCTTCTCCCGCATTCTGTTCTACTAATTTTACAAGTTGATCTAACATAACACTCCGTTTTAGATTGAAACTAAAAATAGCAAAATCAAATCAGAAAAAATGTTCAACTATTTATTTAATAATCGCCTAACATACTTACCAATGATATCGAACTCAAGGTTAACCAGAGTACCCGCTTTGATTTCATGAAAATTAGTATGCTCAAACGTATAGGGAATAATCGCGACAGTAAATCCATGGTCTTTACTGTTAAAACAAGTAAGACTTACCCCATTTATGGAGATCGATCCTTTCTCAACAATTATATTTCCAAGTGATGGATCATACTCAAAATTAAAAATCCAGCTCCCACCTGCATCTTCTACAGAGATACACTTACCAGTTTGATCAATATGACCTTGAACTACATGACCATCAAATCGTCCGTTGGCAATCATGCAACGTTCGAGATTCACTTCATCACCTGAAGCTAACAATCCAAGTGCTGATTTCTTCAGGGTTTCATCGATGGCTGTTACCCAATGTTGATTACCCTCCACATTGGTGACAGTGAGACATACTCCATTATGCGAAACACTTTGATCCAATTTCAATTCATGGCTGATCGGACTAGCAAAACAAAAATGTTTGTTGGTTCCTTCCGATACAATTTTTTCTATGCGGGCAATGGACTCGATAATTCCTGTGAACATAAAACGATAAATTAAACGAAAACCCGACAATTAACTATGTGTCATTTTAGTATCCCCTACTTCTTCTCCAATAATTTTTTCACTGCCTCTTTCTGATCAGGTCTTAGGGTTGGATACTCAATACCCAATTGATCAAGATAGGTTTTGTACTTGGCTGAGTTGTAGTAAAAAGGCTTAAGTTTGGGAGCATACTCTTCCATAATTTTTTTATTCAATGTAATGGCCGGATTATCCTTCTCTCCTACCAACGGTGTATACTTTAAATCTTTTGTCTGTTCATTGTTGTAATACATCCAGGCATTCTTCAAAACTTCAGGCTTCAATAACATGTCTAATATAGTCATCACTTCTGCTTTAGCACCATATACGATTCCCTTATGAGCAATAGGCGTTGCCATGGAGATGGCGTTGCTCCAATGATGCCCTGGCAAACCAGGTATATTTGAAGGATAGCGTAAAACCACCGTAGGCACAGTCCAACTGATATCGGCAATATCATCCGATCCTCCACCCATCGCCATTAACTGACGACCCATCACATTTACTGGTCCTGTGGGAGTTGGCAAACCCAATGTATCCAACTTAACAGCCAGACCTTCAATTTTTGGTGCACCCAATTCTATTTGAGTTGCCCTGGCAAGCAATTGGTCTTCTTCTGACCATTTCGGAAGTCCCACCTTCTTCATGTTGTCGTACATAGCTTCGGCAATGGGTTTATTAAAATGACCGGGCCAGGCTGAGCCTAGAATTTCATAGGTAAATTTAGTATCTGTCATTAAAGCTGCACCCTCAGCGATTTTCACACCAACGTCAAAAAGTTTCTTGATGTTGGGATAGGTGCGTTCTCTGAAATAATACCACACTGCGGCTTTAGACGGCACTACATTGGGTTGATCTCCTCCATCGGTAATAACATAGTGCGAACGCTGCGTGAGTTCCAGATGTTCGCGTCTGAAGTTCCAGCCTATGTTCATGAGTTCAACAGCATCAAGCGCACTTTTTCCTCTCCAGGGAGCACCCGCTGCATGTGCTGCCGCGCCTTCAAAATTGAAGCGAACAGAAACAAGACCGTTGTTACCTGCGTCACCATAACCCACACCAAGGTTGTTGGCAACGTGTGTGAATATGCAGGCATCTACCTCTTTAAAATATCCAGCTCGAACATAGTATGCTTTCGTACCCACCAATTCCTCTGCCACACCAGGCCACAACATAATCGTACCGGAAATTTTTTCGCGTTCCATAATTTTCTTAATGGCAAGCGCAGAAATGATATTCAAAGCCTGGCCAGAGTTGTGACCTTCACCATGACCTGGAGCACCTACCACAATGGGATCAGCATATGCCACACCGGGTTTCTGCGATGCCTTTGGAATACAGTCTACGTCAGAACCCAATGCAATCACTGGCTTTCCGCTACCATAAGCCCAAGTTGCAATCCATGCCGTAGGAACGCCAGCCACTCCCTTCTGAATTTTAAAACCTTGCTTCTCTAATAATGTGGTGAGATAATTTAAGGTCTCATATTCCTGAAAACCTAACTCTGAAAAACTGAACAGCATATCGTTGATCTGCTGGCCTATCGTGGCATACTTTTCAACTTCAAGTGCAGCCTCAGCCTTAAGCTTCTCCACTTGCTGAGCTTCCGTTTGTGCACTTGAAAAATGAACAAGCGCAAGGCAACAGAAAAGTGTAATGATTTTCTTCATCGTTAATATTAGTTAGTCTTTTGTGCGTTGTTTATTTTTTCGATCGCTTCTTTCTGATCCGGACGAATCACAGGGTACTTAATGCCCAGTTGATCGAGATAGGTTTTATATTTTGCCGGATCATAGTAAAATGGTTTTAACTTGGGTTTGTAATCCTCCATGATTTTTTTGTTGAGGGTAATCGCAGGTTGATCCTTTTCACTGATCAACGGAATATAATGTTGCTCTTTGGTTTGCTCGTTAACATAGTAGCTTTTAGCATTCATCAGAATCTCAGGAGATAAAAACAAATCAAGCAATGTCATGGCCTCTACTTTTGCACCAGCCACAATTCCTTTATGCGCAATGGGTGTTGCCATAGCAATAGCATCTGACCAATGATGGCCCGGAAGCCCCGGAATATTAGAAGGATAGCCGAGGACGATCGTTGGCACTGTCCATGATATATCGGCAATATCATCCGACCCTCCTACTAGCGCCATCAGCTGGCGGCCCATAACGTTCACCATTCCCGGAGGGTTAGGCAACCCAATCGTATCCAGTTTTGTTGCCAATCCGGTTTGCTTGGGTGCCTTCATTTCCAGTTGTACAGCCTTAGCCAAAGTTTGATCTTCTTCCGACCAATAAGGCAATCCTACCTTTTTTATATTGGAATACGCAGCAAGTGCTATCGGCTTATTAAAATGTGCTGGCCAAGCTGATCCTAATATTTCATAGGTAAATTTAGTATCAGTCATGAGTGCTGCACCTTCAGCAGTTTTAATTCCTTTGTCAAAAAGCGCTTTGATTTCAGGATAGGTGCGCTCTCTGAAGTAATACCAAACGGAAGCTTTGGAAGGCACCACGTTTGGTTGATCACCACCATCCGAAATAACATAATGCGATCGCTGAGAAAGTGCCAGGTGTTCGCGCCTGAAATTCCATCCGATATTCATTAACTCAACAGCATCCAGAGCACTTCTTCCTCGCCATGGAGCACCGGCCGCATGTGCAGCCGCACCTTCGAAATTAAATTTCACAGAAATCATTCCGTTATAACCTCCATCTCCATGTGATACAGCAAGATTACTGGCCACATGGGTGAAGATGCAAGCGTCTACCTCCTTAAACACTCCAGCTCGCACATAGTAGGCTTTGGTGCCTAGTTGTTCTTCGGCAATACCTGGCCACAAAACAAGAGTACCTGAAATCTTTTCGCGCTCCATAATCTTTTTGATGGCTAGAGCTGAAATAATATTAAGCGCCTGCCCTGAATTATGACCTTCGCCATGACCTGGAGCACCTTCTACAATGGGTTCTTTATAAGCAACGCCTGGTTTCTGCGAGGCCTTGGGAATACAATCTACATCTGAGCCAAGCGCTATTACAGGTTTACCCGATCCCCAGCTGGCAGTCCATGCTGTTGGTATTCCAGCAATTCCTTTTTGAATTTTAAAACCATTTTTTTCAAGCAATACAGTGAGATACTTCTGTGTTTCTTCTTCCTGAAACCCAAGTTCTGAAAAGCTGAACAACATGTCGTTGATTTGTTGTCCTAACGTTGCAAACTTATCAATTTCAAGAACGACTTCGGCTTTTAACTTTTCAACTTGCTGAAGTTCCGTTTGTGCAAAAAGAAACGATGAACTAAAAACAAACAGAAAGACAAATAATAGCTTCATAAAATTAGGTTTGGTCTGATGCTAAGTTAAGTATAGGGGATTGGTGTTCCAATAGAATTACAAGAGCGGAAAAAAATATTCAATTCGTAATTGCAGGTAAGCAACGAGGCATACTTGCAGCGATTGCTTATGTTAAAATAATAATAGAATTTGCTACCCGATCACAAAATCAATGGCCAAAGACAGTAACATCGTTCATCAGTACTTCAAAAAGGAAATTGAAAGTGGTAAAATTTTAGTTAAAGTAAATCCTATCCATTTTACAGGCACTGAACTCGTTGTGGATGAATCCGGTGAACTGCAAAGCAGGGATCTGGAGTTTGATGAACAAATATTTGATGACCTGAAACATGATGGGTTCATCGAAGTGAATGCGCTGGAGTTCAATATTTATTTATCAGGATTGCTTTAATGATTTGTTCAAAGTGAACTTCTTTTTGTTAGTTTTACAGCGGCAAATCGGCACGACCAGCTCCTGCTGAACTCCCCCAGGACCGGAAGGTAGCAAGGGTAGGCGGTTGTAGCGGTGCGATGTTCGGTTTGCCACTTTTTTTACCCCTCTCCCAACTAAAACCACCAAGGTTTTTTCATTTTTTGAATTAGTTTTGCATCTCACAAGCCATTTTATCTATGAAGTTTTTTATCGATACCGCCAATCTTAATGAAATAAAAGAAGCTTACGACTTGGGTGTATTGGATGGAGTAACCACCAACCCTTCACTCATGGCCAAAGAAGGCATTGGAGGCAAAGAAAAAATAATGGCTCACTACAAGACGATTTGTAACATCGTAGATAATAATGTAAGCGCAGAAGTCATCGCCACGGATTTCGAAGGAATGATGAGAGAAGGAAGAGAACTAGCCAAGATTGATGATAAGATTGTAGTGAAAATCCCGATGATCAAGGACGGTGTAAAAGCAATTAAGAAATTTACGAGCGAAGGTATCCGTACTAATTGCACATTGGTCTTCTCACCAGGTCAGGCATTGTTAACTGCAAAAGCCGGTGCCAGTTACGTTTCTCCTTTCATTGGTCGTTTGGATGATATCTCTCAGGATGGTTTGGATCTGATCGCCCAGATTCGTTTAATCTATGATAACTATGGCTACGGAACAGAAATTTTAGCAGCCAGTGTAAGACATACTATTCACTTAATCAAGTGCGCAGAAATTGGTGCTGATGTTGCCACCTGCCCTCTCAACGTAATCATGGCGTTATTGAAACACCCTCTGACCGATAGCGGCCTGGAGAAATTCCTGGCTGATCATAAGAAAACAAACGGTTAAACATTCAAGGCGTAGTATGGTGGTTAATGTAAAACTATCTCTGAATATCTCTCAGTAAAATTGAAATGGAGAATATGTTTTCAAACGATCCCGTAGTACGTGTAAGAGAGGCAAGCATATTTCAAGACAACAATACTGTTCTTAATAATATCAGTTTTAAAATTGATAAAGGAGAATTTGTTTTTCTAATCGGACGAACCGGATCTGGAAAATCTTCTATACTCAAAACCTTATATGCCGATCTTCCCCTCCAGATGGGTGAGATTTCGGTGGCCGGATTTGATATCCGAAAAATTAAAAGCAATCAGGTACCGCTTTTAAGAAGAAAAATCGGAATTATATTTCAGGATTTCCAACTTTTTCCAGATCGCACGGTAGGTGAAAATCTGAATTTTGTCATGAAAGCAACAGGCTGGAAAGATGGTGCTAAAATGAAAAATCGTCTGGCCGAAGTGTTGATGCAAGTAGGTCTTGGTTCAGTTGAAAAGAAGATGCCCCATCAACTTTCCGGTGGCGAACAGCAGCGAGTGGTGATTGCACGGGCACTCATTAATGAGCCGTTAATTCTAATTGCAGATGAACCAACTGGAAATTTAGATCCGAAAGTAGCGAGTGAAATCCTTAGATTATTTCAGCAAATAAATAAAAGTGGAACGGCCATTTTTATGGCCACTCACAGTTATGGTTTGATCAGAAAGTTTCCAGCACGTGTATTGAAGTGTGAGGACGGCAACATAGTTGACTCAAATACAGCACCATTTGAATTCAAAAGCGATGAAGAATTTTAGATAGTTACTTCCTTTGTTTTCTTTTCAGAGTCTTCAAGGTTTTTAATTTGCTGATTAAGAAAATCGATTCTCACCAGCATATTGAGGATGAGTGCATCTTTTATCTTTTCTGAAGGATTGGACTTCATTTGCTCCCGTAGTACCTCATACATAGCATCCAATTTTTCCAGATCCTGAGCAAAGGAATCATCGTCATTAAATTCCTGAATGTTACTAATTAAGTCCACCTTATCGGCAATTTGCTCATTGTAGAAATTCTCTAAATCATAGAACTCAACCTGAAGTTTAGCATGATCTCCACCAACCGTTTGAATTAAGTTTTTGGAGATTAGTAAATAAACCGAAATTGCCAAAAACAAAATAGCGGCAGCACGCCATACCTGCACATTGCTCCATAGCGTGATTTGTCTTGCGGGTAAGTTGCTTTGAATCTTAGCCCAGGCTTTATCAGAAGGTGGTCGGTCATCAAACTCTTCGCGATGTTGGTTGATAAAGTTTTTCAATGAATCCATCATATTAATTTGATTCAAGTATTTCCTTCAATTTCTTCTTCGCTCTGTTGAACTGAGATTTTGAGGTTGATTCAGAAACACCCAACACTTCTCCGATCTCAGCATGATCGTATCCTTCAAACAAATACATCGAAAGCACGGATCGGTATCCATCAGGAAGAAGCTCAATGGCTTTTTTAACTTTCTCCACCGTGAAGGGATATCCCTCCAGCGCATCCACTTCTTCATCTTCCTTAACATCCCAACGATCATCGTCCGGTATCCGCTCCAACTTCTTTTTATGAAGTTGATTAATCGCTTTGTTAATGACAATCCGCTTTAGCCAGGCACCAAACGTAGAATCACCACGATAATGATGAAGACTGTTAAAAGCACTGATAAATGATTCCTGCAATACATCCTCCGCATCCACCTCATCATTAACGATACGATAGCTCACATTATACATGCTGCGGCTATATAATTTATAAAGTTCATAGTATGCTGCCTGGTCGCCATGGCGGCACCGATCAATGAGTTCCTGATGAATATGTATAGCCTGAGCCTCCAAGCAAACCTAACTTAGGTTACAGACAAGCCAGCCTACACGAGGTTGCATCAACTACTTTACTTTGGCAAGATTTTCCTTCGCAGACACAAAATCTGGTGCTATTGCCAATACCTCATCAAAAAATTTCTTGGCCGCAACCTTGTCGCCAAAATGATCCAATTGAATCAGCCCTTTCAGATTCAAGATTGAAACTTTCATAGGATACTCTTTAGATTTATTCTGAGCATCTGTAAAAACCACTTTGGTAGTCTCAAGTTCTTTGTTCGCAAATATTATATCAATGGTTGCCAGGCTCTCGGTGAATCGTTTTAATTCATATTGCAAAAAAGCCATTTTGTATAATGTACCGATGCCGTTGGAAATTAAATAAAGGCTCTCGTAGCTTTGCAATGCGCGATCCTTTACGCCCATTGCCTCATAACCTAATGCAGAAATTTCTAAAGCCGAAATGCTTTTCGGATCACGGGCTAGAAGCTGTTGGGACACTAAAACAGCCGGAACATATTTTTGATTCTCATAGTAAAAATAGGCCAAGCTATAAATCAGAGAATCATTTAAAGGATTTTCGATAATCAAGTCATATAAGGCATCCTTGGCTACATCAAAATCATTCCACTGAACTGCTGTGATATACTTTTTATAAAAGTGTTCGGTGAGAGGACTTTCCTGCTTCTTTTCTCCAATTTGAGAAGCTGCAGCCGGTTGTTTATTATCTGTTTTTACTGGTTGTTTAGTATCGGTTTTAGCAGGCTGCTTTTGTGCCTGAGAGAAAACCTGAAGGGAGATGAACACTAAAACGAAAGAGACAATTACGCGCATTTTCATAGATTAAAATTTGTTAAACACATTAAGAATTGATTTCACTACTCACTAATCCTTTACGATGGGCTATTTTCATTAGCAACTCATAGGCTTCCTGCCTATTGTTTTTAATAATCCCCTCCAGAATGGCTTCTTTAATTTCCTCTTTTATTTCTCCAATAACCGGGCCTGGTGAAATATTAAACAACTTAATCATTTCATCACCAGAAACAGGCGGTTGAAAATTTCTAACCTGATCCTTTTCTTCCAACTCAATCATCTTCTTTTCAACATGTTCGAAGTTTCGCAAATACCTCGCCACCTTTTCATTATTCTTCGAAGTGATGTCAGCCTTACAAAGCATCATGAGCCCTTCAATGTCATCTCCTGCTTCAAAGAGTAAACGCCTGATGGCAGAATCAGAAACTTCTTTCACCAGCGCTATGGGGCGAAGATGAAGACGAACTAATTTTTTTACAAACTCCATCTTTTCATTCAAGGGCAATTTGAGCCGCCTAAAAATGCCGGGCACCATCCGGGCTCCTTTGTCCTCGTGGCCATGAAAAGTCCATCCGATAGTTTTATCGAATCGTTTGGTAGCCGGTTTGGCAATATCATGAAGGATGGCAGACCATCGTAGCCAAAGATCATCAGAAACTTTTGATACGTTATCCAACACTTGAAGGGTATGAAAAAAGTTATCCTTGTGTGCTTTGTTGTCCTGATACTCTACTCCGTGCAAAGCCACGATCTCAGGAAAAAACTGTTGTAATAATCCACACTGGAAAAGCAATTTAAATCCATAAGAAGGCACCGGTGATAAAATAATCTTATTCAATTCATCAATAATGCGTTCCATCGACACAATGGAAAGCCGATGAGTATTTTTGATGATGGCTTCGTATGTATCGGCTTCAATATCAAAATTCAACTGTGATGCAAAACGAATGGCCCGCATCATTCTGAGCGGATCATCAGAAAAAGTGATATTCGGGTCAAGAGGTGTTTTGATGAGCTTTTGCCGGATATGCTCAACGCCTTCAAAGGGATCAATTAAATCACCATACGTGGCAGGTGATAAGCTAATGGCCATTGCGTTTATGGTGAAATCTCTCCTCTGCTGATCTTCGGAAAGAGTACCATCTTCAACAATCGGTTTTCTAGATTCATTGCGGTAAGATTCCTTTCGTGCGCCAACAAATTCCAGATCATAATCGTGATGCTTGATCAAGGCCGTGCCGAAATTCTTAAATACCGTGACCTGCTCATTACCTAAATCGTGGCCAACCTGGCTTGCCAATTGAATTCCACTACCTACGCAAACAAAGTCAATGTCCTTGCAAGGTCTGTTCAGGATCAAATCTCTCACAAACCCTCCTACTACATACGTCTCCATACCAAGCTTGCTGGATGCACCGGAAACCACTGCAAATATTGGATTGCTATTTAATTTGCTCTTAAAGTTCATTCCCCTTTACTAAAATCGGGGCTAAAGGTAAGGACTAATTTCAGTATTTGGTGACAGGCCAGAATAGCCTATCACTTTTGCATGAAATTGGGACAAGGAATGTATTTTTCCCTTTTTTTCTTCTCCGCACTGTGAACTATGGGAAAATTATATTTTGAAAAAAGTTCGTGTCTTCCGTCCGAATTTAGACCCAAGTCTGAAACTGTTAAGCCATAACTATAGGAAATTTCAAATTTTGAAAACTGAAAACCGAGAATAACGATCATGGCATCCTGACTGAGGTTATCTCGAACATTTTGCTTAAGCGGAATTCCCCGATACCAGAAACCGATCATTATCGGATCATAGATAAAACATAATCCCAAATCTAATTGATCAAACTTACCCTGTTTCTTGTATACAAACGAAGGATATAATATAGCCATGTGCTCTTTTTTCTGAGGACCCGAGTATAGTGGAATTCTGATACCACCATGAATACTGGTTTTCATCGGAATAACCGACTCTTGATTTAACAGCGATCGGTTTGGTGTGTTTAGATGACTGACCGAAAATCCAATCCGGAAATTTTTATTGTAAGCAAGCACTTCGGTTTTAAAATCAAAATAACCCACAGTGCCCAGGTTGTATAATATTGGATCATCGCTAGGCGATGTACCGTTGGAATCAAAGATAAGCTGATCGCCAAACCCAAGTTTGTTCATATCAACCGAGCGGAAGGCATAACCAAAATTAAGTCCGGCAGAAATAACCAACTTATTCGCCACCTGCCATTTATAAAAATAAAGATAATTAACCTGGGAGGATTTCATTCCGGCACTACCGGCCTGATCAACCATTGATAAAAATCCAATACCACTGTTGTATTGATGCAAGTCAGCGTCATATGAAACTGCAGATGTTACAAATCCACGGGCTATGTTTGGCTATTGATTGCGATAGTTAGCAATAAAACGATGAGTTTGTGTGGTCCCAGCAAATACTGGATTTAAATATAATGGAGCTGAATGGTACTGAGAAAACTGAGGATCCTGAGAAAAAATCTTATCAGACATTAAAACAAAAACAACCAGTGTGCAGAGTCTCATCATCGAATCAGATTTATATCACCGACCCATACAAATCGCTTCCCATTTTCATAGGAGGCCAAAACTTATAAACATATACATCCTGCTGACAAAGCTTTCCCTGATAAGTACCATCCCAACCGATACCAGAATCCGTACTTTGAAAAAGCAATGTGCCTCACCGATTGAATGCCAAAAGTTCAAACTCAACCAAGCCACGGGTGAGCGGCAAAAACACATCATCCTTGCCATCGCCAGATGATGAGCATGAGCCTCCTGCAGCTGTGGAACCTGGAGAAAATGCATTGGGAATTAATATATGACCTCCTTTAATCACTTTAACAACGTTGATGAGTTTTGTAGAATCTGAACAGCCTTGCGGATTAAATGCCGTCATGGAAATCGTGTAGATGCCTTCGTTTTTATATTGATGTTGTGGCTCATAGGCATTCGAAGTATTGCCATCACCAAAATTCCATTCATAACGCGATGCATCATTCTATATACGAATGGGATTTTGGTGATCTGTCCACCTCTGGCTCCATCAATCCAACACATACTTACTATGAGCCAGAACGATATACGGTTTCATTGAGTGCTTCCAATATCACGGGTCAGAAGATTACTGAAACCCAAGCAGACAATAACAGAAGTATTTCCCCGACCAAAATCTAGCTTTGCGATCAAACCTAGTTTTGTTTATATCCCGGGTGGAATCCCGGAACAGAAGATAGATAGAGCGTTTGTATATTCACCGAAAAGGGAGCGCAACCCCTGCTGTTGGTTAAAAAGGCGAATCCTGGTTCTAATGTGCCTCCGCATTGACCGTAGCTTTTAAAATTGGAAAGCCATGCAACCAGTAGAATTGATAAAATCCAGAACCTTTTAAAAATCATCAATTGGGTTGGGTAAGAATTGTCCGAGAATACCCTCAATAAAATCATTCATGATCGGGATTCAGTGATCGTTGAGGTAATCCGCCTGAACATTCATTTAGACAATGGATTTAAAGGTCAGGAGAAAGTTACTTGGATTCTGAAGCTAAAGCGGCAATACCTTTTTTCAGATTTGGATTTACTTATCCTGTTTTTAGCTAGCCTCAAAAATCTGATATTTTTTGAAAGCGAGCGTGGGTATAGAGGGTCAATTACCTACCTTTGCGACCAAATTTCTGAGATTACGCATGTCTTCTGCTAAATACATCTTCGTTACGGGTGGCGTTACATCCTCTTTGGGTAAGGGAATTATATCCGCTTCATTGGGTAAGTTGCTACAAGCCAGAGGTTTTTCAGTAACGATCCAAAAATTTGACCCTTACATCAACATCGACCCGGGCACACTAAATCCCTATGAGCATGGAGAGTGCTATGTGACTGACGATGGAGCAGAAACAGACCTGGATCTGGGACATTATGAGCGATTTCTCAACATTACCACCTCACAAGCCAATAACGTTACCACAGGCAGGATTTATAACAATGTAATTACGAAGGAGCGAAAAGGTGAATATCTTGGCAAAACAGTTCAGGTGGTGCCACACATCACCGATGAGATAAAAAGAAATATATTCCTGTTAAGTGAAAGTGGCAAATACGATTTCATCATCACCGAAATAGGCGGCTCAGTAGGTGATATCGAATCTCTTCCTTTTGTAGAAGCAGTGCGCCAGGTGCGGTGGGACTTGGGTTCGAACAATGCGTTGGTTATCCATCTAACGCTTATTCCTTACTTAAGTGCAGCCAAAGAGTTAAAAACCAAGCCTACACAGCACTCGGTTAAAGAACTTCTCTCATACGGAATCCAACCTGATATTTTGGTTTGTCGTACCGAGCATGCTCTTTCCATGGAAATCAGGAAGAAGTTGGCTTTGTTTTGCAACGTTAACCTCAATTCAGTGATTGAAGCCATCGATGCTGAAACCATTTACGATGTGCCGATGCTCATGAGAAAAGAAAAGCTGGATGAGCGTGTGCTGGCTAAGCTAAAAGTGACGCCTAAACACGAACCAGATCTTGAGCAGTGGAAAGTATTTTTGGGTAAACTAAAAAATCCTATCAATGAAGTTACCATCGGATTGGTAGGTAAATATGTAACACTCCCTGACGCATATAAATCAATCGCTGAAGCTTTCATTCATGCCGGAGCCGAAAATGATTGTAAGGTTCACCTAAAGTGGATTTCGTCCGAAGACATTCATAAAGACACAGTAAAAAACATTTTAGGTAATCTGGATGCTGTTCTTGTTGCCCCTGGTTTTGGAGAGCGTGGACTGGAAGGAAAAATTGAAGCCATTAAATTCGTGCGCGAACATAAAATTCCTTTCTTGGGAATCTGCTTAGGCATGCAATGCGCAGTTGTTGAATTTGCACGCAATGTGCTGCATCTTGCTGACGCCAGCACCACTGAGTTGAACCCAAAGACGAAGCATCCGGTGATTGACATGATGGAGGAACAGAAAAAAATCACCAATAAGGGAGGTACCATGAGGTTGGGAGCTTATACCTGTAAGATTAAGAAAGGAACAAAAGCATTTCATGTTTATGGTGATAGTATCATCCAGGAGAGGCATAGACATCGTTACGAATTCAATAATAAATATCTTGATCAGATAGAAGAAGCTGGTTTAAAAGCGGTGGGTATCAATCCTGACACCAACCTAGTTGAAATTGTTGAGTTAAAAGATCACCCCTGGTTTATTGGTGTACAATATCACCCGGAACTAAAAAGTACTGTATTAAATCCGCATCCACTATTTGTAAAATTTGTTGAAGCTGCGATGATTCATAAAAAGTCAAATTCGTAATCAACCTCTCATAAATAAAAACTTGTTCACACTTATTACTCATGGATAGAAATTCAGCCATCGGACTTACTCTCATAGCAGTACTCCTACTAATTTATTTTAATTTCCTTGCCCCTACCCCAACACCTGAAACGGCCCAGCCTGCTCAGGTTACAGCTCAAACTCAGGACGGTAGTATTGAACTTGATTCACTTCCTAAATCTAATAATTTAGCTGATAGCATTGTGCTTCAGCAATATGGTTCACTTGCATCTTTTCTATCAGGAAATGAGGAATCAACCACGCTTGAAAACAATGATTTAAAAATTGCATTATCCAATAGAGGTTACCTGAAAGAAATTCAACTCAAGAACTTTAAGACTTACTCGCAAGAGCCATTATTTTTATCACAGGGTGGTAATAACACATTCTCACTAGTTGCTACTTTCGAAGGAAAAGAAATTGACTTGTATAAGTTGTATTATCAGGTGGAGTCTTCCAAAAAAGCTGACACTACGTTAATCACGCTTTCGACAAAAACCAGTGAAAGCTCTTTCATAAAACATATTTATTCCATTCCTCCTGCTGGTTTTCAAATTGGTTATGAATTGCAAACCGCTGGCATTTCATTGAGTGGAAAAAACATCACATATCGTTGGAATAACAAAGTAGCCCTACAGGAAAAAGCACTAGATGATAGTCGTAATAAAACAACCATCAACTATTACGATGTCAATGGCGATTTCGATGGCCTGACAGAAACCTCCAACGATCTTGAATCTGATGCGCTTGCAGTACCGATAAAATGGGTTGCTGTGCGTCAGAAATTTTTCATTTCATCCATCATTGCCAAGAACTCTTTCTCCGGTGGCGAGGTAAAAACATTTGCCAATCTGAATGATTCATCCATGGTAAAAGATGCCAATGTCGAATTGTTCATTCCATCAGAAGATCTTACATCGAAAAAAGCATCCTTCCAATATTACTTCGGCCCAAGTGATTATGATATTTTACCAGATGTGGCCGAAGGATTTTCAAAAAATCTAAGCTTAGGTTGGCCTCCCATGCTTTGGATCACCAAGTATGTGTTGATTCCGGTTTTCAAATTTCTTGAGCGCTTCTTCACCAACTATGGCGTCATCATTATGTTGTTGGTGTTGTTCGTGAAGTTGGTGCTGTTGCCATTATCTTATAAGTCATATCTCGGTATGGCTAAAATGAAATTATTGAAACCTGAACTTGACCTGATCAAGGAAAAGAACGGAGACAATATGGCTCAAAATCAGCAGGACCAGATGAAGCTTTACCAGCAGGCAGGTGTTAACCCATTTAGTGGATGCATTCCGCTGTTGCTTCAAATGCCCATTCTGTTTGCCATGTTTTGGTTCTTTCCGGTAGCCATTCAATTGCGCCAGCAGCCATTTTTATGGGCCGAGGACTTATCTGCTTACGATTCAATAGCCACCCTGCCATTCGCCATTCCTTTTTATGGCGACCATGTTAGTCTCTTTGTGATTTTGATGACAGGTGCCTCACTACTTTCTGTTTGGCAGAATAATCAGCTGAGCTCCGTTCAAGGACCCATGAAATCCATGCAATATGTTATGCCTGTGATTTTCATGTTTATCCTTAACTCATTTTCTGCAGGCCTTAGTTTCTATTACTTCTTTTCAACCATGGTAACTTTTGCGCAACAGGCTATTATTAAACGTTTTGTCGATGAGGACAAAATCATGGCTGTGATGGAAGATCACAAAAAGAAGATGCTGGCAGGTGATGGAACAGGCAAGAAATCGAACTTCATGAGCAAATTGGAACAGGCGATGAAGGCCAGCGAAGAAGCCCGAAAAGCGTCTAAAAAGAAGTAACCAGATATCAAAACGCTGAAAATTCGATTTTCAGTCGCGTTGGTACATCCATACATTACTCTATATTTGTAACCCCGACTAATTTCGGGGTTATTTTTTTAGCTAACCATCACGAGTTCCTGAAAATGGGTAAAATAATCGCTATAGCGAATCAAAAAGGCGGAGTGGGTAAAACCACCTCGGCCATTAATTTAGCCGCCAGTCTGGCTGTATTGGAATGTAAAACGTTGCTGGTTGATGCAGATCCTCAGGCAAACTCTACATCGGGCTTAGGCATAAACCCTAAAGAGGTAAAAAAGGGTATTTATGAATGCATGGTCGATGGAGTAAATCCAGCCGATGTGATCGTTCAGAATGAGCTTAAATACTTGCATATACTTCCCTCTCACATTGATTTGGTGGGTGCCGAAGTAGAAATGGTAAACATTGAGCACCGTGAAGAGAAAATGAAATTGGCACTAGCCAAAATCAAAGATCAATATGATTTTATTATCATCGACTGCTCCCCTTCGCTTGGATTAATTACGATCAACTCCCTGACCGCTGCCGATTCTGTGATGATACCCGTGCAGTGCGAATATTTTGCATTGGAAGGTTTGGGTAAGTTGCTAAACACAATCAAAATCATTCAAACACGATTGAATCCCAAGTTGGAAATTGAAGGAATTCTTCTGACACTTTATGATTCACGTACATCCCTGGGAAACCAAGTGGTTGAAGAAGTAAGAACACACTTTAAGAATATTGCATTCAACACGATCATCCCACGCAATGTTAAGCTTAGCGAATCGCCAAGTTTTGGATTACCAGTTATTGTGCATGATGCAGAAAGCAAGGGGGCCATTAGTTATCTTAACCTGGCCCACGAAATTTTGGATAAAAATGGAATGTCAAAATGAGCAAGAAGAGAGCATTGGGAAGAGGATTGAGTGCACTTTTAAGTGATACTCCTGACGAAGAAAAGCTTGATGTCGATGTTACTAGTCCTATAGGCTCTCACGCACTTGCTCCGGCCCATGAAAACCTCAATGAAATATCGTTAGATGAAATTGAGACTAATCCTTTTCAGCCTCGTCAGCATTTCGATCAGGAAGCATTAAAAGAACTTGCCGAATCAATCAAAGTACATGGCATCATTCAGCCGATAACCGTTAGAAGATTATCACAACACCAGTATCAATTAATTTCAGGTGAACGTAGATTTCAGGCATCAAAGCTTGCCGGATTAAAGGCCGTTCCTGTCTATATCAGAACTGCCGATGACCAGCAGATGCTGGAGATGGCCCTGATTGAAAACATTCAACGTGAAAACCTAAACGCTATTGAGATTGCGCTAAGCTATCAAAGACTAATTTCTGAATGTAATCTGAAGCAAGAGGAATTAGGTGATCGGGTTGGCAAAAACAGATCGACCGTTACCAATTACCTTCGCTTACTTAAGTTGCCACCCGACATTCAGATTGCGCTACGTGACAATCGTCTATCGATGGGACACGCACGCTCGATCGTCAGTATAGAAAATTCAGATTCTCAGCTTTACGTTTTCAAAAAAATTCTGGAAGAAGATCTTTCTGTTAGAAAAGTGGAAGAACTGGCACGCCAACTTATGGCAGAAGCCAAAGAACAACCTTCGAAACCTGTAACCAATCCATCCTCACATTCAAAGGAAATCGGTCAGCTACAGACTAATCTTTCATCGCACTTTGGCACGAAAGTTAGTGTGAATAGTGATGGAAAGAAGGGCGAGATTCGGATTCCCTTTCTTTCTGTAGAAGATCTTAATCGAATTCTGGATATCCTAAAAGTGTAACATGCGTGTTTCTTTTTTTCTAGCATCACTCCTCTTGGTAACAGTAGAGTTCTGCTGGGCTCAGGAAATTAAAAAAGACTCTTTAGCAACCAAAAAAAATCCCACAGACACTTCCTTTATATCGGGCGATAACCAAATCGTGGAGATAGAATCATATGCAAAGAGGTTTGATCCGCGCAAAGCAATGATGTTTTCTGCTGTCTTCCCTGGTGCTGGTCAATTCTACAATAAAAAATACTGGAAAATGCCACTGGTGTATGGTGGTTTTACTGGCTTGCTGTATGTGGTAAACTTTTACGACAAGGCAAATTTAAGATTCAGAAAAGAACTTTTTGACGTGATTAACAATACCTACACGGGGGTAAAAACGAAGGAGCAAATCCGAATACAGGTTGACAAAACCAGAAGAGAAAGAGATTTCTACATCATCATGAATGGTCTTTTCTACTTATTACAAATGGTGGATGCGCACGTTGATGCACATCTCAAAGAATTTGATCTTAATCCTAAAATGCAGGTAAGCCTTGAACCTATGGTGGAAAATTCCATGATGACAGGTCGCAATACAGGCATCGCTTTGAAAATAAAGTTCTAGTGATAGGCCATTCGTTATTACAATTCAGAAAATGAAAATAGTGTTGATTGGATATGGGAAAATGGGAAAGGCCATTGAACGAATAGCCCTTTCACGTGGCCACGAAATAGCTGGCAGAATTGATGTTGGTGATGATATTGCCCGGTTTGAAAAACCTGTTGATGTTGCCATTGAATTTACTCAACCTGAAGCCGCTGTTCATAATTTAAAAACCTGCTTCGAAACCGGAATCCCTGTTGTGTGCGGAACGACTGGATGGCTGGAGCATAAAGACGAGATCGAAGCTTATTGCAAACTAAAAAGTGGTACTGTTTTATATTCATCGAATTTCAGCCTCGGTGTTAATCTGTTCTTCAAACTGAACGAATACCTTTCTGAACTAATGAATCGGTATGATCAATATGAAGTATCCATCGATGAAACACACCATACTCAAAAGAAGGATGCCCCCAGTGGAACAGCCATTACGCTTGCTCAGGGAGTTTTAAAAAACCTAAGACGCAAGAAAGAATGGAGTCTGGGTACAACCGAAAACCCCAAGGCACTCGTTATTAACTCATTCCGTGTTGATCCAGCACCCGGCACACATGTGGTTAAATACTCATCAGAAGTAGATGATATCGAAATCACGCATACAGCGCAGTCAAGAGAAGGTTTTGCATTGGGTGCCTTGCTCGTTGCCGAATGGCTTGCCGGAAAGAAAGGAATATATACTATGGATGATTTTTTGCAGTTGTGACCCTTTCTAACTCAAAAATCATTTTATTTGACAGATTTTTAATAATTATAGCACTATGAATTGGAAGTTTTGGGAGAAAAAGCCGCAATCGCAAGAGAAGAAACCTAAGTCAGCTTTGCGCGAATGGTGGGATGCTGTTTTGTTTGCAGTCGTTGCCGCAACATTGATTCGTTGGCTTATCATGGAGGCATATACGATACCCACTCCTTCCATGGAAAACTCCATGCTCGTGGGAGACTTTTTGTTCGTGAGTAAGTTTCATTATGGAACAAGAACACCACGCACACCATTGCAAATCCCACTTACTCATCAAAAAATCTGGTTTACCAATGTTCCTTCCTATGTGGATTGGGTGCAACTTCCAACCTACCGACTTCCAGGCTTCAGCGAGGTAAAGCGAGAAGATGTGGTAGTTTTCAACGTGCCTCCTAAAGAGCTCAACGAGGGGAAAAGTTACCCGATAGACTTGAAGACCAATTATATCAAACGCTGCGTGGCTGTTTCAGGCGATGTGCTGGAAATAAAAAACAAACAAGTTTTCATTAATGGTCAGCCGTCACCCAATCCGGAAAACATGCAGTATAGTTACCTGGTTACGGCAAAAGATGAGATCAGCGAGCGCAATTTCAATAAACTTGAATTAGATCCGGAAGACTATAGTTATCTCGGAAGACCTGAGAACAACAAAGCGGTGTATCAAATGTTTCTAACCACCTCAAAGGCTGCTGAACTGAAGTCACTTCCTTTTGTTATTTCTGTCGCTGATGATTACAGAACAGGCGAAGGTCCAGATTCGAGAACTTTCCCAGGCTCTAAATTCACACCTTGGAATGGCGATAACTATGGCCCTCTCTCAATACCTAAGGAGGGAATGAAAATCCCTGTGAACGATTCAACTTTATCGATTTATGGAGGCGTGATTCGTGATTACGACCATAACAAAGATGTAAAAATTGAAAACGGTAAACTTACTATTGAAGGAAAGGAAGTGGTTGAATATACGTTTAACCAAAACTATTATTTCATGATGGGAGATAATCGCCACAACTCATTGGATTCACGTTATTGGGGATTTGTGCCTGAAGATCATATTGTGGGTAAAGGATTCTTTATTTGGCTTTCCATTGACAAGTATGCCGACTTTATTCATAAAATTCGCTGGAGCAGATTCTTTAAGTTGATCAGATAATCGTTGTTCGTTTGTTGGTTATTCGTTCCTGTTCTGAATAACGAATAACCAACTATAAGCTTCACCAATCAATCTCCTTTAATCCTTTACTTTTTAGGTATTCATTCGTTTTGCTGAAGTGTTTGCATCCAAAAAAGCCACGATCAGCAGAAAATGGTGAAGGATGTGCAGACATTAAAACAAGGTGCTTATTTCGGTCGATGATCTCCCCTTTCTTCTGAGCATAAGCACCCCATAACAGAAAAACCATATTATTTTTCTGATCTGATATTTCCTTGATCACCGCATCCGTAAATGTTTCCCATCCTTTTTTTTGATGAGACCCTGGCGCAGAGGCTCTTACGGTGAGTGTTGCATTTAATAATAATACACCCTGATTGGCCCATCGTTCCAATTCACCACTTTTTGGAATCGGTTTACCTAAATCACTGTAAATTTCCTTGAAGATATTTTTAAGTGAAGGAGGCATCGTGACACCTTCACGCACGGAAAAGCAGAGACCATTGGCCTGCCCTGGTCCGTGATATGGGTCTTGTCCGATGATCACCACTTTAAGATGGTCAAAATGGGCACAGTCGAAGGCCCTGAATATTTCTTTACCAGGAGGATAAATAACCTGAGTTTGATACTCCTCCTTTACAAACTGACTTAATTTATCAAAATAAGGCTTCTGAAATTCCGATTCCAGCTTTGATTTCCAGGAAGAAGCAATTTTTACGTCTACGCTCATTAAATTAATTTTCGGTTAATGAACTTACTAACCGGGTTGAAAAATAGAAAAAATTGATATTTTTGAACGCATGATCACTGAAATAACACAAGGAATTAAGGTAAGCGTGGAAACTGAGTACCAACCTTCGTACTCGAGCCCTAGCCAATATCACTATGTGTTTACCTATCGCATCACCATAGAAAACCAAAGTGAATATACGATTCAACTGCTCAGGAGGCATTGGAATATATTCGATGCCGGTTTTACAGCGCGAGAAGTAGAAGGTGATGGAGTTGTTGGGCAGCAACCTGTACTTGAGCCCGGTCAGAATCATCAATATGTATCAGGATGCAATCTCAAATCAGGGATTGGTAAAATGGTAGGCACCTATCAAATGGAGCGGATTGTTGATGGTGTTAAATTTGAGGTTATCGTGCCCGAATTCACCATGATAGCTCCTATCCGTCTCAACTAGACTCTTCGTTTAGCTTTTTGGATTTTCACTTCATTATATTTACGGATGGCTACAAAGCCTATTTAACTTCAACAGTAAGCGGTGTCTAAATTTTTCCAGATAAAATCGTATTTCAATCATTGGTTAAATGTGGTTGATGAACACTCCATACACTCGCCCTTCTTCTTTGATTTATATAATAAGGTCATAAAGAAAGCCGATCCCGATCGATCTGAATTTGCCTCCATTGAAGAACTACGAGCAAATTTGCTTCGCAATAAAACAGTAGTAACCATCAATGATCTTGGAGCAAAATCACCTCACTTTAAAAAAGAAAACAGATTGCTTTCAAAGATTGCAGAAACCAGCCTCAGTCCTGAATCATATTGCAGATTATATGATCGGATTATTCGCTATACAGAAGCCACTCAGATTTTGGAACTAGGAACCTCTCTTGGCATTACCACACTTTATCTCGCTCACAACAAAAATACCCACGTGACAACCTTTGAAGGAAGTCCGTCAATAATTAACATTGCTCTTACCCATTTCGAACGCTTCAAAGCCGCTAACATAGAACTAATAGAAGGCAACCTTGATTCAGAACTTTCTGATTACCTATTGAATCCTGCTAAACTTGATTTTGTGCTAATGGATGCCAACCATCGGTATGAGCCTACAATGCGGTACTTCAATTTGCTTTCAAGGCGGATGGCTGAAAAGGGGGTGATCGTGATGGATGACATCCATTATTCCGAAGAAATGAACCTAGCTTGGAAAGAACTCAGTAAACATCAACTGGTGTATGGCAGTGTAGACCTGTTTCGCTGTGGTATATTATTTTTTGATCCCGCAATGAATCGACAGCATTACATTTGGTCGGTTTAATTAACATTGAAAAACTAACATATTAAGGTTAATTTTGTTCACTTATTCATAAGCCATGAGCCAAGCAACAACTCCTATTGAACCAAAGAAATCAAGCAATAGATCAAGTATTATTATCGCCATTCTATTGATTATTGTTTTGGCACAAAGCGTCAAAATATACCTCGATTATAAAGAGAAAGTAGAAGTAAAAGAAGAACTGTCCACCACCAGCGAAGATCTAGCAACCACCATGCAGCGTCTCAACGATGTAAAACTCGAGCTTGATCAAAAGATAGCAGAAATTGCCAAACTAGGGGGTGACGTGTCAGAACTTGAGAAAGCCAAGTCAGAAGTATCGGCAGAGCTGAAACGTAGTTATGCACGCAGAACAAAAGATATTAAAGAGTTAAAAGATCGCTTAGCAGGTTACGAACAATTACTGGTTTTAAAAGATGATGAGATCGCAAAACTTAAATCCGTAAACAAAGAATTATATTCTGAAAATAGGAACTTGAAAACCACACAGAATGTATTGAACGATTCTCTCAACCGGGTAACTAAAAATAAGGAGGAGTTGGCCACAAAAGTGGCAATAGCCTCGCAACTTAAGGCCGAGAATATGGTGTTGGTTTCGGTAAACTCCAAAGGCAAGGAAAAAGAATCTCCATTCCGCAGGAAGCAGCTGGAGAAAATTAAAGTACAATTCGCCATTGCCGATAATAAAGTGGCACCGGTGGAAGGCAAGAAAATTCTTATTCGTGTGATTGATGAAAATGGTCAACCCATTTTTGATACCACCAAGGGATCAGGCACATTCATTATAAATGGCAAAGAAGAATTTTATACAGCCGCACAGGAAATCCTGTTTGACAACACCGGCCAAAAGTTGATTTTTACCTATGACAAAGGATCTGAATATACTTCAGGCACGTATCAGGTTGAAGTGTATACCGATGGCTACCTGATGGGCAAAACTCAGTTTGAAGTAAAATAATTAGTCTCTTACACTGTTCAAAGACAACAGCTTAAGTATCCAATTAGGAAGCGGTTTTGAAGCATCGCGTTTCTTCAAATTAAGGTGCCAGCCTACTTTTTCAATGATTGGTATTTTATGAGTCTCTACTAATTCAACTAGTGTTCCATCCGGATCTTCACAATAAGCAAAGTGGCCAGCCGCTTTACCCATATCAAATGAATTTCTACTATCAACCGTAAATTCAAAGCCAGCTTTCCTGCATTTTGTTGAAAGTGAATCCATACCGGATACATCAAAACATACGTGTATATATCCCTTATCTCCCCACCATCTATTTTTAAATATTTTCTCTGCCTTCCGTTCTGTCACTTGAATCAGCTCAATTTCATGCTGCCCGAGCAACCGACCAAAAGCCCCCATTCTTGTTAAAGAAGAACGAAGTAAAACACGCCTAAACGGATGGCCACCTCCTGCTAATTTTGAGAGGTCATCAAAACGTTGAGTCTTATCATAAACCACCTCATTAAATCCTAGCGTATCGCGATATAGTTCGAGTGCTTTGTCGATATCGGTTACCCCCACAACACAACCGGCTACACCACCCAAATTCTTATTGCGATATTGAAACCAGCTAATCGATTCAATTACCTCAATCAGATTCGAATAAGGATCTTCGAGATAGAAATGCAAACGACCATCGGGTCCGGAAACTGGTTCACTTAGTACCTTCACCCCTTTTGACTGCAGGTCCTTGTATGCTTTGAGCACTGAACGAGCCTTTATTTTTACTGCACTCACACCGGTGTCACCAAGGAGTATCTTATTTGAAATATCCTGAGGTTTCCGACTCGTATATTGCCATATTTCCAGGCCTGCTCCTCCTTCCAGGTTCATGGCCAAAATCGCATAACGCTGGTGAGCTTGATCACCCGTATATCTCGTCATCAGGGAAGCTGTAGCATGATCCCTAAATATGGGCACATTCATTCCAAAAGCTTTTCTATACCAGGCCCATGCCTGCTCAGCATCTTCAACGCCTAACCCAATTTGCTGAATTCCATTAATTCGATAACTCATTTCTTAGCGAGATGTAAATAATTGATTCACTGTTTGTTTCATTAAATCAGAAAAGCAGTCCCAAAGTTTATCAGAATAAACTCCGAACAGTAGAATACTCTCCGTCCATTTAAAGCTCG
>CANIVF010000015.1 GCA_947470895.1 Bacteroidota bacterium | reverse complement strand
TGTGGATAACTTCTTTCTCTATGAGAATCAATCAGTTAGTTTCTAATGCATAGCATTAGGATGGTTTGGAATAATACTTGCTCAAAGAGCCTGATTTTCATAGAGTTATATCGAATTCTATTTTTCTAATGCATGATCTCGGTTAAATAAAGTAAGCACCGATATGGGTATGGGCGAAGTAAAACCATGGGACCCGGGCCAACGTGGTGCTGGCGATATCGCTTATGCAGCACCCTATATCAGTGGCATTGACGGCTTGGGTGGTATGGGAAGTGGCGCGCACACACTTTCAGAAACACTGAATCTGAAAACATTCAAAGACCTGACCAAACGAGCCGCTATTTTGATTTATCGGTTGACACGATAGTTCCGGTTTCACCGACTAATATTACCGGTTTCACCGACTTTCTCCTGTCGGTGGCCTAATCACATCATCTAATTATAATCATACCCGTTACTTTTGATACAACAAACGCAACAGTTATGAGTAAAGACAGAAAAAAATTAAGTAGTAGCTTCTGGGTAGGCGCTCTTATTTTAGGAATAGGCAGTTTATTGCTGCTTGACAGAATGGATCTTTTGTATTTCCCTGGATGGCTCTTCTCCTGGAAAACCTTTTTGATTGCCTTAGGTGTGATCATCGGTATCAATAAAAAATTTGAAGGAATTGGCTGGTTGGTGATGATTTTAGTGGGTGCCTTTTTCCTGATTGATGACATGCCAGGCTTCCCTTACGATCTTGACCACTACGCATTTCCAATTGGTGTTATCATTGTGGGATTGTTTATTCTAGGGCGAGCAGTGGTAGGATCAAACTCTCGGGAAGCGAGAAAAAAAAATTGGGGTGATGCCGTAGTAAGCCTGGATGAAGGCGGAGAAGACTATTTCGATGATACTACCGTGTTTGGAGGAAATAAACGAAAAGTCTTTTCTAAGAATTTTAAAGGTGGAGAAACCACGTGCATCTTTGGAGGATCAGACATCGATCTTTCTCAAGCAGATATCAACGGCAAGGTAGTGATTGATGTAGTCCAGTTGTTTGGTGGAGTGAAATTAATTATGCCGTCCAATTGGGAATTGAAATCAGAAGTGACAGCCATATTGGGCGGTGTGGATGATAAGCGGAACTCACCACAAGCTTTTGGCTCCGGCAAAATATTAGTACTTACCGGGTTTGTCATGTTTGGAGGTATCGATATCAAAAGTTATAACTGATAATCTGTAATCACCATGAATTGGTATCTGGCAAAATGGATTTTTCAACTGAGGAGTGGTGAGGGAACTCACGCGCCTCAGTTTGACGAGCAATGGCGATTGATTCGTGCAGATGAAGTAGCTTGGGCCTACGAAAAAGCTTCGGTGCTGGGCAGGTTAGATGAAAGTAGTTTTCTTAAGCAACAAAGTGAAATGGTGCTATGGAAATTTATTGAGGTGGCCGATATTCACCTGATCGGTAGATTGGAGGATGGGGTCCAACTCTTTTCTTCTACGGAAGAACCTCAGGATGCCAGTGTTTATATCGAACAGATAAAAATGAAATCGAAAAACGCATTTGCTTTAGTAAAAAGTAGTGAGGTAAATTCGTTGACGACTTAATCCTAAACTTCTTGAATACAAAAATATCCACCACCACTACCCGATTGCCAGTGCTAGGCTTTGTTTTTCTGTGGATGGGTTTTCATACGTGAGTGCTTCAGTATTACTTTGGTTTTGATTGGGAGATCTCCGCGTGGGACTCTGGGGTTTTTAATCTCACCATCGTTTCCTTTGGAGTATTATTTGGTTACTTAAATCGTTATTTTCCAAAGAGTGGTGAATTTCATATTACGATAGGATCGGGAATAGCCCTTTCGTATTTAACTGAATATAGCTCTGAAAAAGTGTTGCTTCCTCTAGCTGCCGGAAATACCGAATACATTAAATTCCTCAATCAATCCGAGCCCATTCGCTGGATGATTGCTTTCTTATTGATTTCTTCGGCCGTATTAATTTACATTTTCTATAACCGATGGAAAGAAGATCAAAGCATGCAGGATCGTGAAGCATCTACGCAATTGATGGTGAAAGAAGCAGAATTACAAAAGCTTCAGCTCCAGCTGCAGCCTCATTTTCTGTTCAACAGTCTTAACTCAATCAATGCACTGATCATTACACAACCCGACAAAGCCGGGAAAATGGTGCAGCAATTGTCTGATTTTTTGCGCACCACATTAAGGCGTGCCGATGAACAGTGGATCACCATCGCAAAAGAGATTGAGTACCTCCAGTTGTATCTGTCCATAGAGAAAGTGCGTTTTGGCCATCGGTTGGATGTTCGCATGAACCTGGATGAACAAATTGAACTCTGGCTTATTCCTCCATTACTCTTGCAGCCGTTGGTGGAGAATGCGATTAAGTTTGGTTTATATGGAACCACCGGTCAAGTAGCCATTAACTTATCTACAAAGCGTGAGGGGGATTCGCTTCTCATCGAAATATCTAATCCGTTTGACGAAGATATGCAACCGGCAGAAGACAGTGGCTTTGGCCTCAGTGGTTTACGGAGAAGGCTGTATCTGTTGTATGCACGAAATGATTTATTGTTTACTCAGATTGAGGATAATAAATTTTTAGTTCGATTAATTTTACCGGAGAAGTATGATTAAAGTTATTCTGATTGATGATGAACCATTGGCGTGTGCTCTTATCAAAACCTATTTGAAGTATTTTGATGATATCGGAGTAGTGCAGGAATGCAGCGATGGTTTTGAAGGCGTGAAGGCGATTCATCAACATCAACCCGATTTGATTTTTCTGGATATTCAAATGCCTAAGATCAATGGCTTTGAAATGTTAGAGCTTTTGGACACAAAACCTTCCATTATTTTTATCACTGCGTATGATTCCTATGCTATCAAAGCATTTGAAGCCAATGCTGTCGACTATTTACTTAAGCCTGTACCGGAAGAACGCTTTCGTGAAGCGGTGTTGAAATGGAAGAGCAAAGTAACACCCATCGCACCCAGACAGATCGATATGGTGCTCAACACGATGTCGGCCACTGCTGCTCAGCAAAGTCGTATCGTGGTAAAAACGGGAAGCAAGATAAAAATCATAGCTGTGCATGACATTCATTTTATTGAAGCCGATGATGACTTCGTAAAAGTAACCACAGCTGAAGGCTCGTTTCTAAAGAATAAGACTATGAGTTTCTATGAGCAAACTTTAGACCCACATCAGTTTGTCCGTGTACATCGCTCGTATATTGTTCAAATCAATCAGATCACTAAAATTGAACCGTACCAGAAAGAATCTCACCTTGCCATCTTGCGCGATGGCAAACAAATTCCGGTAAGCAAAACCGGTTACACCAAACTGAAAGAGATCCTGGGAATCTGATGAACAATGCAGAATGTATTAAAGGCGAATTAATAAGCAAGTGCCTCGCATTGGTGGAGCAGCGTATTGCGAATGCACAACAGGCGATGAATGCTGCCCAGCAATCGGCCAATGAAGAAGGGAAAAGTAGTGCCGGTGATAAATATGAAACAGGCAGATCCATGGCACAAATTGAGCGCGACAAAGCCGCCCAGCAATTGAATGAAGCCATCATACTGAAGAATTCATTGACTAAAATAAGGATCAACTCATTAGCTGATCAGGTTTCACTAGGTAGTCTGGTTATTACCGACAAGAATCATTTCTTCATTGCCATCAGTATGGGAGAGATAGATGCGTACGGAAGAGATTATTTTGTAGTTGCACCGGCTACACCTATCGGGCAATTGCTGATGAGGCTTAAGGTGGGCAATCAGTTTGCATTTGCCAAACAAATTCAAACGATCAAAGAAATACTATAGGAATACGTTATCAAAATTAACTTATTTCTGCTTGCTTTGTTCTTTGTTTATGAACACTCAAGCCTGGCTTCACGCATTTAGATTACGCACACTTCCGCTATCACTTTCCAGCATTGGCATGGCTGGTTTTCTGGCGGCATCAGTCGATAAGTTTGATCTTGTTATTTTTCTGCTGTGTTGCCTCACCACTATTTTTCTGCAAGTGCTCTCGAACCTCGCGAATGATTATGGCGATTCCGTTCACGGTGCTGATCATGCCGAACGGAAGGGACCAATGCGTGCGGTTCAGTCGGGGGCCATTTCATTAGCGAAAATGCGAAGCGCAGTGATTCTTTTTTCATTGTTGAGTTTGGTCAGTGGCATCGTACTCCTGCTATTTTCGTTTGGTACGGATTGGCTCGCCATATTTTTCTTTTTTGGATTAGGCCTCTTAAGTATTCTTGCAGCCATTGGCTACACAGTAGGCAAGAAACCCTATGGGTATATAGGGTTAGGAGACATTTCCGTTCTAATTTTTTTTGGTTTGGTAGGGGTGATGGGATCATATTATTTGTTCGCTCATCAGATCTCCTGGCTGGAAGTTTTACCTGCTTTAAGTTGTGGACTTTTTTCCATTGCGGTGTTGAATGTGAATAACATGCGTGATATAGATTCTGATCGAATTGCTGGTAAATATTCCATTCCGGTGCGCATTGGTAAAAAGAATGCCACTGTGTACCATTGGATACTTTTAGGCGGAGGCCTGTTAAGTGCTATGGTTTATACCTTAGTTAATTATCAGTCGCCCGGGCAATTTTTATTTTTGTTCATGGCTCCGTTGCTAATAAAAAACGGAATGGCCATTCATCAAAAAACTTCTGATGAACTTGATCCTTTTTTGAAGCAGATGTCATTTTTTACCTTAATGTTTGTTTTTTTGTTCGGGATAGGATTAATCATTTAAAAACCCTATATTTTAAAAAAAAAATTGTAGTATCATGGCTAAAGTAGAGTTTAATATTGTCTGTACGTTGTGCGAGCACTTGAAGGATTCCCTCTTTAATGGTCTCAACCCTGAGGATCTCAGCCGCATCAATAATCATAAAA
Organism: Bacteroidota bacterium; assembly: GCA_947470895.1. Taxonomy (GTDB): domain Bacteria; phylum Bacteroidota; class Bacteroidia; order Cytophagales; family Cyclobacteriaceae; genus ELB16-189. Next base: position 69,490 of record CANIVF010000015.1, on the reverse strand, counting down.
CGTGCATTCAATACAAGAAAGGACAAAACATTTTCTATGAAGGCACTCGTCCCACCGGATTGTATTGTATGAATGGAGGCAAAGTAAAAGTGTATAAAAACAACGTACAGGGTAAAGAATTCATCATCTACATTGCCAAGCCCGGAGATTTTCTTGGATATCGCGCTCTTTTAAGTGAAGAATTTTATCAGGCAACGGCCACCGTGCTTGAGGATGCAAAAATTTGCTTCATCCCAAAAGAAAGTTTCTTCGAAGTGCTTCAAAAGAATCCATTATTCATGAAGCGCGTAGTTCAGGCCGTATGCCATGAAATGGGCATCATGGAAGAAAAGCTGGCTGAGCTAGCTCATAAATCAGTGCGAGAACGCCTGGCTGCCAACTTACTTATGTTAAAAGAGACTTATGGAATGGAAGGTGACGGAAGTACTCTCATCGACCTTGCTCTCTCGCGCGAAGATCTTGCCAGCATCGTGGGCACAGCTACCGAAACAGTCATTCGATTGTTATCTGAATTTAAGTCAGAAGGACTTATTGCCTTTGAAGGAAAAAAGATTCGTGTGCTTGAGCCAAAGAAATTGGCGAAGCAGGCTGATCTCATCATAGCTTAATTCTTTCAAAAAATCCGTAAACGGGGCCAATTCGGATCCCTCAAAACTGATAAAAGTCATTTTTTTCGTTGATACCCATCATTAAGGTAGGGTATTGGTTTGTTTTACATTTGAGTGACAAACAAAACCGCCACAACCATGAAAAAGATATTAGTTCCGTGCGATTTTTCTGATCCTTCAGTACAGGCCTTCAAAATGGCCGTAGAAATTGCTAACCAAAGTAACGGTGAAGTTATTTTGCTAAATGTTATTGAGCTACCCGTGATGCATGAAAGTGTGTTAATGCCTACGCTTTCGTTTGAAGAGGCTTTCATTAAAGACATGAAAGCTCATGCTGAAAAGAACTTTGCCAAAATGAAAGATAAGTGGGCTAAAGAAGGACCTAAGGTTTCTTCTTTTGTTGAATTTGGAGGAACCACACCTACTATTCGTGACTTTGTAAAAAGTAAAAAGATTGATTTTATATTAATGGGCACGCATGGAGCCAATGGGGTAAAAGAATTTTTTATCGGATCTAACACCGAAAAGATTGTTCGCACCGCAGGAGTACCCGTCATGGCAATTAAAAAACAAATCAAACTGAATTCAATAAAAAACATTGTTTACCCCACCACGGGTGATGTTGACCATGAAGAAATCGTATCTGAAGTAAAGGCACTTCAAAACTTTTTTAAAGCAAAGCTGCACGTGCTATTTGTGAATACACCATCATCCTTTAAACGGGATTCGGAAATCAAACCGAAATTAAAAGCTTTTGCAAAACGCTATATGCTTAAAGATGTCACATTAAATGTGTGGAACGACTATAGCGAAGAGGAGGGATTAAAGAATTTTGTTATCGAAACCAGAGCAGACCTTGTTGCCATGGCTACCCACGGTAGAAGAGGACTCAATCACCTGATGAGTGGAAGCATTGCCGAAGATGCTGTTAACCACATCAACTGCCCCATTTGGACATTTAAGATTAGCTAAAAGGATTCCGTTGTGAAAAAGCATATACTATTCCCTGTAGACTTACAGCCGACAAAGTATCATCTGTCAGACTACGAAAATTTGTTATCTCATGTAGACAGTAAACGATTTTCAGCTTTTTTCTTAAAAGATTTTACAAAATCCGCAAAAGGAAAAACGACAGTGATCAACGAGCAGGATAAATCTGCATTACAGAACTCGCTTCAGGACGAAGCGAAGAAGTTGGACCTGGATATCAATTTTATCAACAGTCAGTCTAATTCAAGCGGCCTGATGAATCAAAGTAAGTTCGCTGATTTGGCCATTATCAGTCCGATCACACATGATAACATGTCTCAGTTAATTCAGTCATTTCCTGATCATTTTTTTGAAGAGATGGGTTGTCCTATTTTTCTTACGGATGATCTGGTGCACTCCTATGAGGAGATTTTGGTTTTATTTGATTACGATCAATCGGGCCTTACTGCATTGAAATCTTTTCTCACCATGTTTGGAAAGGTATCGAGTAAAAAGAAAGTAACTATTGTTACAGTAAGCCCAGATGATGCTCCGGAAATTCATTTAGAAAAATACCTGGTGAGCTATCTGCAGAAAGTATTTGGCGATGTGGGTATCGTGCCATTCAGCAACAAAAACTTAGCAGATCAATTGGTGTCTTATGCCGAAAAATTAAACAAACCATTATTGGTAATGGGTCGTGTAGCTCTTAACTTGCTTAAGAATAATGAACTTGGTACAAAGTTGGCAGATAATCACATGTCGATCTTTTATTCAAATCACTAAGCATGGCCATTGAAGTAAAAGAACAACTGGTATGTTATCACTGTGGTCAGGCTTGCGATGAGCAAGAGTTTAAAAGCGAAGATAAAATCTTTTGCTGCTATGGTTGTCGCACGGTATATGAAATACTAAACGAAAATAACCTCTGCGAATATTATTCCTACGAATCTACACCTGGTGTTAACTTGAAGCAAGTAAGCGAGGAAACCTATGCTTACCTTGATGAAACATCAATTAGAAAAAAACTGCTAACATTCAATTCCGATTCTTTTGCCAAAGTAGAATTCTTTGTTCCATCGGTTCATTGCATTTCATGCATTTGGTTATTGGAGAATCTTCAGCGACTGAAAAATGGTGTGGTCAAGTCGGAAGTAAACTTTGCTCGCAAGCGTGTCTCTATTGATTATAATCCTTCTGCAATAGCTTTAAGTGAGATCGCCAGACTCATGGCTTCTTTAGGCTATGCACCACAGATCAATTTGAGCGAAGAGAAAAAGGAAAAAATATCTTCGAAAGATTTACTGATGAAGTTAGCAGTTGCCGGATTTGCATTTGGCAACATCATGCTTTTAAGCTTTCCGGAATATTTGGGAATGGAAGGAACGGAAGCTACACTGAAAACACTTTTCTCTTGCTTGAATATTGCGTTGGCCATCCCTGTTACATTTTATAGTGGCAAAGAATACTTCACTAATGCCTTACAGAGTTTTAAGCAACGACAGATTAATATTGATGTTCCCATTGCTATTGGTCTTGCGGCATTATTCTTTAGAAGTTCATATGACATACTCAGTCACACTGGTGCTGGCTATCTTGACTCTTTGGCAGGATTAGTTTTCTTTCTTTTGATTGGGCGGTGGTTTCAAAGTAAAACCTATGAAAGCCTGGCTTTCGATCGCGATTTTCGTTCATACTTTCCACTGGCTATTCAAAAGAAAAACGGAAAAGAGTGGAGTCCTATTGTAATCTATGAATTGGAAAAAGGAGATAATATCCGCGTCCGCAATTGGGAAGTGGTGCCAGCTGATAGTTTGTTATTGGATGCTGAAGCCTATTTTGATTATAGTTTTGTTACTGGAGAATCAAAACCAGTTAATGTTAAAGCAGGAGAGTTAGTTTACGCGGGCGGGCGACTCGTTGGTAAACCTGTTTCGATGGTGGTTGAAAAGAAAACTTCCCAGAGTCATCTCACCAGTTTGTGGAATAAAGAAGTATTTCAAAAATCAGAGGAGAGCAGTTACAGAAAAATTATTGACTTAGCAGCAAGGCGCTTCACCTGGATAATATTAGGAGTTGCCATGGTTACTGCAGCATATTGGTATCGGGTAGACGCTTCACAGATGTGGCTGGTGCTTACTTCTGTTTTGATGGTGGCCTGCCCATGCGCCTTGGCATTAGCTGCACCTTTTACTTATGGCAATATGTTGCGTGTGTTTGGCCGGCAAGGTTTTTATTTGAAAAATGCGGATGTAATTGAGCGTTTGTCAAAAATTGATACCGTTGTTTTTGATAAAACAGGCACGGTTACCAATGGTGCAGCACAATTGGAATTTGTTGGTGCATTGGATGATTATGAATTGGCATGGGTAAAAACATTGACTTCATCTTCGTCACACCCGCTCAGTAACTTAATCACGAAGTCAATTAAGGAAAACCCGATAGCACCTGTTGGTGAGTTTTTTGAAAAACCTGGTCGTGGTATTGAGGGAAAGATTGATAGTCATACGGTGATCGTTGGTTCTGCCGAATATGTAAAGTTCGAAGGCATACTACCCGAACTTTCTTCGAAGGTTTTTGTATCGATCGATAGTGAGGTTCGTGGATATTTTAAAATAGAAACATCCATCAGGGAAGGAATTGATGAATTGATGAAATCACTTCAATCAAAAAAAGTAGCCATGCTATCGGGTGATTCTGATGCTGACAGAGTACGAATGAGAAACATATTCCCGGCAAGCGCCACGTTATTATTCAATCAAAATCCTCATGATAAGTTAGAGTATATCAGCTCATTGCAATCATCTCACAGCAAAGTGATGATGTTGGGTGATGGATTGAATGACAGCGGTGCATTAAAACAAAGTGATGTGGGGGTAGCGATTACCGATGACACAGGAGTGTTTACACCATCATGTGATGGCATCCTGGAAGGAAAGAAATTAAATCAGCTTCATAAATTTATTTCTTTAAGTCGCTCTTCCACGGTTATTCTTAAGACAGGATTTGGTATTTCTTTTTTCTACAACATCATCGCCTTGTCTTTTGCCGTAAGCGGTCATTTAACACCCCTCACAGCAGCGATATTAATGCCTATTTCGAGTATCAGTGTAGTGGGATTCTCTACGATTGCCGTAAATTTAACCAGCAAAAAAATCTTTAAGCCATGAATATCATTATCGCATTGATTTGTATCAGCCTTACGATGGCACTGGTTTTTCTCGGTCTTTTTCTATGGAGCCTGAAATCGGGACAATTTGATGACACCTACGGCCCTTCCGTGCGCATGCTGTTTGACGATAAGAAGAAAAAGTGAGCGTGGTAAAAAAAGATGTAGCCTTGCGATATGGTGGCTCCGTCCTATCGTTAAGAAAAGATGATATTTTATTTCATGAAGGAGACTCAGCTAATTTTTTTTATCAGATTGAGAAAGGGTCTGTAAAAATGGTTACTTATAGTGTTGACGGAAAGGAATTTATTCAAGGACTTTTCTATCAGGGTGACTGTTTTGGTGAGCCTCCGTTATTGGCTGCTTTTGCCTACCCAGGCTCATCAGTAACATTGACAGATTCAAAAATTTTAAGAATTCCCAAAGATCGTTTTTTCGATTTGCTTAAGGATAACTTTGATATTCATCTGCAGCTTGATCGCATTTTGTGTGAAAGGCTTCGATATAAAAACATGATTCTCTCAGAAATATCTTTTTACGATCCAGAGCATCGTATTATAAGTTTGCTGAACTATCTGAAATCTAAAGCGCCTGCATCTGATCAACTTTTTCAAGTTCCTTTGACCAGGCAGCAACTGGCCGATATGAGTGGAATGAGAGTGGAAACCGTAATTCGCACCATTAAACGCATGGAGGAAGCCGGTAAGCTTCAGATTCAGGACCACAAGATTTTCATCTGACATCGGTTTGTTCAAACTCTGATTTTTTTTTAAACCGCATTCAAAAATACGCTCAGCTTTTTCACTGATAAAGATCACGTTGTTTTTATGATTTGAGTCATAAAGGGGAAAGTTGCTTCCGATCTAATTTGCTGTCATTAAAAAGCACCTAAAGTGCTCTTTCAAAAATAAAAAACTATGAAAAAACTTGTATGGTTCTCCGCCACTATCTTTCTGTTTTTAGCCTGCAGTCCGGGCAAGCCGAAAGAAGAATCCACCGAAAAAAAAGATGAAAACCCGGTGGCTGCCGTTACCGATCCCGCCAAAGGGATAGGCCAGATTAAAAACGTTAGCCTCCACACACCACTTGAATTCGATCGGGTTAGTAGAGGCAAAGCTGTTTACGAAATGAAATGTTCAGCATGCCATAAGTTAACAGATCAAAGATTTGTAGGCCCCGGATGGTTGGGAGTTACAAAAACCCGTAAGCCAGAGTGGATCATGAATATGGTGTTGAATGTTGAGGTAATGCTTGACCAGGACCCTGAAGCTCAAAAACTTCTTGAACTCTGCTTGACCCGAATGCCAAATCAAAATGTTTCGATTGGTGATGCGCGCGATATACTGGAGTTCATGCGTCAAAATGATGGAGAGAAGTAGCCATCATCATTTACATTTTCAAAGAACTGAATCACTAACCTAAAACCAACTTATATGAAAAAGGTATTATTACCTATACTAACTATGCTTGCGTTCTCTTGCAGTCAACCTGCTACAAATACAGAGACCGCAGCTGCAGCAGAGGCTTCAGGTGCTGGACAATCTGCTGTAAAGGATGATGTATCACAACAAGATGTAGTACATATTGCAGTGAACTCACCGGATCACACCACATTAGTAACTGCTTTGAAAACGGCAGAATATGTAGATGTACTTTCTAATGCAGGACCTTTTACTGTTTTTGCTCCCACCAATGCTGCATTTGATAAACTGCCTGCAGGTACGGTTGAGAGTTTATTAAAGCCTGAAAGTAAAGAGGCCCTTCGCAACATCTTAGAATACCACGTATATGTGGGTGTACTCACTGAAAACATGCTGCAAGATGGGATGTCGTTGAATCAGGTAAATCTGGATAACGTGAAAATTGGTAAGAAGGATGGAAAGATAACGGTCAATGGAGCAAACGTGTTAGGTTCAGCCAGAGGATCAAATGGAATCGTGTATATCATTGATGCCGTGTTATTACCTCCTGATAAGAAATAATTAAATCAACTATATATAAATAAATAACTATGAAAACTATCACGATACATCGGGTACTTTCGATACTCGTAGTTTTAGCCACAGTTGTTCTTTGGCAGGGATGTAAACCTAAGGCACCCGGCAGCGTAACCACGGGTGATGCAGCATCACAGGCCTATGTTGCCCCAGGAAAATATGATGAATTTTATAACGTAGTGTCTGGAGGATTCAATGGACAAATGAGTATCTACGGACTTCCTTCCGGAAGGTTGTTCCGCATCATTCCGGTCTTCTCTCAATTCCCGGAAAATGGCTGGGGATATAGTGAAGAAACAAAACCGATGTTGAATACTTCACATGGATTTGTACCCTGGGATGATTTGCACCACATCTCATTATCAGTAACAAAAGGTGAGCACGATGGACGTTGGGCGTTCGGAAATGCGAACAACACGCCTCGCGTTGCACGTGTGGATATGAAGACCTTTAAAACCGTGGAAATTTTGGAATTGCCTAACAGTGGTGGTAATCACTCATCTCCATTCATCACTGAAAATTCAGAATATATTGTTGCAGGAACTCGCTTCAGCGTACCTGTTGGCGATAATACGGATGTGCCTATCAGTTCTTTTAAGGAAAATTTCAAAGGCTACATCAGCTTTATTTCAATCGATCCGGCCGATGGAGGAATGAAAATTGCTTTTCAGTTGAAAACACCAGGTGTAAGTTTTGACCTGGCCCGAGCAGGAAAAGGTCCATCACATGGTTGGTTTTTCTTCTCTACGTATAATACAGAACAAGCCTACACACTACTAGAAGTGAATGCTTCACAAAAAGACAAGGATTTTATCATGGCGGTGAATTGGAAAAAAGCGGAAGAGTATATCAAAGCAGGAAAAGGAACAACCTCTAAAGCAAAATATGCTCACAACGTATGGGACGAAAGCACTCACACGGGTGTATCAACCATAATGGATGAAGTGCTTCAGTTAGATCCTGCCGAATTAAAGGATATCATTTATTTCATTCCTTGCCCTAAATCACCACATGGTTGCGATACAGATCCTACCGGTCAGTATATCGTAGGTAGCGGAAAGTTGGCAGCATTAATTCCTGTATTTTCATTCGCAAAAATTCAAGCGGCTATTGCCAACAAAGATTTTGAAGGTGAGTTTGCCGGTATTCCGGTAATCAAGTACGAAGCAGCGCTTCATGGAGAAGTGAAGAAGCCAGGCCTTGGCCCATTGCACACCGAGTTTGATAACAATGGAAATGCGTATACATCCTTCTTTGTATCTTCTGAAATTGTAAAATGGAATGTAAAGACATTAGAGATTCTGGATCGCGTTCCTACTTATTATTCTATCGGTCATTTGTCTGTACCCGGTGGTCCTACTTCAAAACCTCATGGCAAATATGTGGTAGCTTATAACAAGATTACAAAAGATCGTTATCTGCCTACAGGCCCTGAGTTAACACAATCGGCTCAACTGTATGACATTAGTGGTGATAAGATGAAACTTATCTTAGATTTCCCAACTACCGGTGAACCACACTATGCTGAATCAATACCGGCCAGTTTAGTGATGCCTAACTCCACTAAGATTTATAAAATAGAAGATAATAAGCACCCTTACGCCTCATTGGGAGAAGGTATGACAAAAGTAGAGCGTAAAGGCAAAGAGGTGCATGTGTATATGACCGCCATTCGCTCACACTTGACACCGGACAATATTGAAGGAGTGAAGTTAGGTGATGAAGTTTTCTTCCACGTAACTAACCTTGAGCAAGACTGGGATGTGCCACACGGATTTGCCGTGAAGGGTGCAAACAATGCTGAGATCTTAATTATGCCCGGTGAAACATCAACACTGAAGTGGAAGCCTCTAAGTACCGGTGTGTTCCCATTCTATTGCACGGATTTTTGTTCTGCACTACATCAGGAAATGCAAGGCTACATTCGTGTATCTCCTGCGGGAAGTAACGTTCCCATCAAGTTTTCAACCGGTAAGATCGAAGACCAGGCAGGTGGCGCGGGTCAGTAGATCACATCCGCCCCGACAAGTCGGGGTCGGTTTGTTTTCATAGTTTACAGGTTGAAGGTCCCGAATACCGCCCCGACTAGTCGGGGCGGAGCGGGACTACACTAAAAAGAAATTTATATGAAGCCACTTAAACCCATATCGCGCGTGCTGATTGCAATCGCTGCATTACTGATGATCAGTGCCTACTTTGTGCCGCTATGGCAAATCCTGATGTGGGCACCACAGTACCCCGAAGGATTAGAGATGGACATCTGGATCAATAATATAACAGGGGATGTAAAAATCATCAGTGCGCTCAACCATTACATTGGCATGAAGCATATTGAAGTGAAGATGTTCCCCGAGTTTACCTACATGATTTATATTGTAGGATTTCTAGTTGCCTTTGGATTGATCACCGCACTCATCAACAAACGATTTATTTTATGGGTGTTTGTTGTTTTACTTACTGCAACGGGCATTGCGGCGTTGGTTGATTTCTGGTTATGGGGATATGACTATGGACACAACCTTGATCCAACTGCTGCGATCATAGTTCCAGGTATGTCTTATCAACCTCCATTGATTGGAACCAAGCAACTTTTGAATTTTACTGCATTCTCAGGTCCGGATATTGGAGGATGGATTTTTGTTGGCTCTGCCGTGTTGGTAATTGGAGTGCTCGTTTTTGAAATTTATAAAAGTATAAAGGAGGCATGAGAGTAACCTTAATCATACTGCTTGCTGCCTTGGCATATGGATGTACCGTTGAGCCGGAGCCATTGGTTTATGGAAAAGATATTTGTTATACCTGCAAGATGACTTTAATGGATCCAAAATTTGGGGCCGAGGTTGTTACCAAAAAAGGAAAGGTATATAAGTTTGATGATGTCAACTGTATGTTGGGATTTTATCATTCCGATTTTGAATCACAAGGAGACATTGCGCATTTGCTCGTAATCAATTTTGCTCAACCGACTCAATTCATGGATGCCACCAATTCCTGGTATTTAAAGTCGGAGTTAATCAGAAGCCCGATGGCCAGCGGAATTGCTGCCTTTGCGACTGAAGAAGAATATTCACTGTATAAAAAAGAATGGAAAGCCATATTGATGAGTTGGGGCGAAACCAATACCCAGTTTAAGTAGTATTCGTTTTCAATTTTGAAGCGCCACTCAAAATGAAAAAAGCACAATTATTTTTTTTAATCACTATCGTTTTGTCTGCTCTGAATTCACAGGGCAAAACAATTCGTGTAGGTTCTGCTGAGTCTGTGAGTCAAATCAAGCAAGCCATTGCCATGGCTCAATCGGGTGATACTATTCTGGTTCGTGCCGGTATCTATCGGGAAGGCAATATCATATTGCAGAAAGCAATTGTGCTGATGGGTGAAGGTTATCCCGTTTTAGATGGGGAGAATGAATATGAAACATTAACGGTCCACACCAAAAACGCTGTCATCAAAGGATTAAAGTTCATTAATACGGGCACCGGTAGTATTGAGGATAAAGCTGCTATAAAAATTCTTGATTCTGAAAATCTTCATATCCTTAACAATCAATTTGAAAATACCTTTTTTGGTATTTACCTCGCCAACTCTTCACACATCTGGATAGAAAACAATGAGTTAACATCGGAGGCTGAAGCAGAACATCAGATTGGGAATGGTATTCACCTATGGAAGTGTCATCACATCACCATCAATGAGAATAAGATCAAAGGCCACCGGGATGGTATCTATTTTGAATTCGTAACGAACTCTTTGATTACAAATAATTACAGTGAAGGCAATATGCGGTACGGTCTTCATTTCATGTTTTCACATAATGATGAATACCGCGATAATACCTTCATCAATAATGGTGCGGGTGTAGCCGTCATGTACACGAAAGGGGTGAAGATGATCAACAATCATTTTATTCATAACTGGGGATCTTCCTCTTATGGACTTCTTCTGAAAGATATCAGCGACAGCTTTGTAACAGGTAACGAATTTGTCGAAAATTCTGTAGGCATTCATTTGGAAGGGGGTAGCCGTATTCAGTTCAGAGAGAATGAATTTACCAAAAACGGATATGCTTTCAAGCTGCAGGCCAGCTGTGATGATAATGTGATTGAGCGAAATAATTTTCAACAGAACACATTCGATCTCGTTACCAATGGTAGTTTAGTGTTAAACAAAATTGAGAGCAATTATTGGGATCGCTATGAAGGATATGACCTTAACCGGGATCAGGTTGGTGATGTACCCTATAGGCCCATCAGCATGTATGGAATGATTGTAGAAAGAATGCCAACAGCCGTGTTGCTGTGGCGCAGTTTCCTTGTGTTCTTATTGGATCGCGCTGAGAAAGCGATTCCGGTAATCACTCCGGAAAATTTGAAAGACAACTTGCCTTCCATGAAAGCGTATGATTTTAATAAATGAATTGTGTAAAAAATTTGGCAAGCTCACTGTACTTGATCAGGTAAACCTGAATTTAAGCGCAGGCAAGAGCTATGCACTCGTAGGCCCCAATGGTTCTGGTAAAACCACGCTTATTAAAAGTGTATTGGGTACGGTACGGCCTTCTTCCGGTTTGATTCAATTCAACGGAAAAGATATTGCTAATGAGTGGAAGTATCGCGAGCAGATCGGATACATGCCTCAGATCGGCAGGTATCCTGAAAACATGCGCATAGGTGAGTTGATCGATATGATGAAGAATATCCGCAAGGAAGTGAAGACGGTGGACGAAGAGTTGATTGATGATTTTAAACTCTATAAGATTTACGATAAGCGGATGCACACACTTTCGGGAGGCACCCGACAAAAAGTAAGTGCTTCTCTTGCTTTCCTGTTCCATGCGCCAGTACTTATTCTGGATGAGCCAACCGCTGGCCTCGATCCTGTTTCAGTAGAAATTCTGAAAGAAAAAATATTGCACGAAAGACGCGTTGGTAAACTGATCATTATTACTTCCCACATACTCAGCGACCTGGATGAACTATCCACCGAGATGGTTTATATTTTTGAAGGGAAAGTACAGTATAATAATTCCATTGAGGCGTTGAAAGAAGAAACCCATGAAACAAGATTGAATAAGGCGGTGACCACCCTGATAAAGCAAAAGGAATTATTGAACTCCATTACCGAACATCTATGACACGCGTAATCCGATATATTTTCAATGACATTTTAAGAACCCGCTTTATTCTTTTTTATACCGGGTTTTTATTGCTAAGCACGTTTGCTCTCTTTCAACTCGATAGTGATTTTGGTAAAATAGTATTGAGTTTACTAAATATCGTATTGATGGTAGTGCCTTTGGTAAGTGTGGTGTTCACAACGATTCATTTTTTTAGTTCTTATGAATTTATAGAATTGATGCTCGCCCAACCGATCAATCGAAAGGTAATATTCCTGAGCGAATACCTGGCTGTTGCATCTTCTTTGTGTATGGCCTATTTAATAGGAGTCGGTATTCCCTTTATTATGTTTAGTGCAGGTCAAAACGTGATTTCACTTTTAGTAATAGGTGTTTTCCTTACGCTGGTTTTTGTTTCCCTTGCTTTTCTGTCTTCCGTGCTTACTCGCGATAAATCTAAAGCGATTGGTATTGCACTCCTCTTCTGGTTTTATTTTTCATTGATTTATGATGGTTTCGTTCTGTGGATCATCTACACCTTTAGCGATTATCCCCTTGAGAAAGTAACCTTAACGCTCATCGCCTTTAATCCGGTTGACCTGGCACGTATCATCATGCTATTGCAACTTGATATATCAGCTTTGATGGGATACACCGGAGCGTTCTATAAAAATTTCTTTGGCAGCAATATGGGCGTGTTGTTTTCATCCTCCATACTTTTTCTCTGGGCCATTATTCCTATTTATATCGCGTTGAGAATATTTCATAAGAAAGATTTGTAGTTGGATTGTATACTTTAATCACTCCGTATGTCCTATTGGCGAATACCATTTATGTTGGCGGCTGTCTTGAATCTGATTGCTGGCATTTGGGCAGGATTGATTCGATTGGGGTGGGATTTGCCTGTCACACCAATCGCGGTGCATCATGGAGCCATCATGGTGGGTGGATTTCTGGCCACATTAATTGCTCTTGAGAAAGCTATTCCATTAAAGAGGAACATTGCTTTGGTGGTGCCTGTTATCAGCGCATTGAGTTTGTTGATGACGGTACCCGGATATTATCATACAGGTCTTTTTTTTCTGATTGCAGGAAGTGTAGGTCTGTTCATTATTCATGCTTACTATTTATATCTTCATCCACGTGATCTCTCTATTGTCTTGATGCTGTTAGGTGCAGGTTGCTTAATTGTTGGAAGTGCGATGTTGACCCGAACACAGTTTTATCCAGCCTCCTTTCCTTGGTGGATGGGATTTTTGCTTTTTACCATAACAGCCGAACGAATTGAGCTATCCAAGTTTTTACCGGTTTCAGCCAACGCGAAGTACTTGTTGTTAAGTTTTCTGGTATTATTTCTTTTGGGTTTGCTGATTCCATTTCATGGTATGGGAAAGTATCTTTCTGCTTCCTCCATGATTGGTATTGCGGTGTGGATGTTAAAGCATGATGTCATGCGTATCGGATTAAAAAAGAAGGGCCTTACCAGATTTTCATCAATCTCGCTGCTGATTGCCAATGGCTGGTTGATGGTCAATGGTATATTATTAGTATTTATGCCTGACACAGCATATTCCTACGACATACTCGTACATAGTTTTTTTATAGGCTACACTTTTGCCATGATATTTGCTCACGGACCGATCATTTTACCAGGTGTTTTAGGTATTACCAGCAAACCCTTTCATCCTGTTTTGTATGGCTGGCTTTTTCTCGTGCAAGGTTCACTGTTAATGAGGCTTATAGCCGATTCATTCTTTAATATAGGATGGCGTAAACTAAGTGGAATTCTTTCTGGATCAGGTATACTCTTATATTTTATTACGCTGGTCGTGCTCGTGATTCGTGAGCAACATGATGTAAAAGCACGTTAAGTATCCATTTATTGATACCTGTTTTGGCATGTTACTCAGCACACCCTTACCTTGCGAAACTTGAATATGAGGCATTTAAAAGTAGTTTTTTTAAACTATTTGATCGAAAGCTCGAACTAAATTCCGCAATGCTTTGTCATTGATATAGAGTATTTTCGATTGTAAGAATTCAATTCAGATTTAAGGATATTGTATCATCTACCATCTGTTATCCCTTAATGTGAAAAATCTGTTTACCATAATTGTAATTTTTGTCTTTCTTTTTTCTGTCGCGTGTACAACAAATAAAAGAAAACCTGATGCTAATCAACAATCTGAAAATGTTTATGTCAGTTCTGTTGACCGTAATGTAAAATCTGATCTTTCATTTGAGCAGACTAATGCACTTGAGCTCATGGTATCTTTATGTTTTACCTGCCACAGTCCTGATTACGGAAGCGCCCCACGACTGGCTCCACCAATGTTTAAAGTACGAGAACATTATTACAGAAGTGATATTAGTAAGAATGAATTTGTATCAAAAGTAACTTCCTACGCTCTCAATCCTACACAAGGAGCTTCCATTATGCCGGGGGCGGTGCGCAACTTTGGCCTTATGCCTAAATCAGGTTTCAAAGAAGAGGACGTGAGTAAGATAGCCGCCTATATTTATGATAACGACTTAAGCTCAGAAGGTTGGAGAGAAGAACGGAAAAAATTTCAAGAACAAAACCATTCTGAACCTAACAAATAATCAATTCGCTTCGAGCATCCCAGTTTATTTTTTTCAAGCATAAGTTGGATGAAAGGGTAAAATCCAGAACTTTCTAACACTTTAAGGAACCTATTTTTCATATTAGGCGTATATGTTAGTGAACATTCACTAACTTGCATTATGACAAACGGAAAAAATAACATCGCAATCGGCTTCCTAACCATAGGGGCTTTTATGTTTTACGGCTTTCTCCTTATTTATTTACGGGATTTTGCACCTGGAAAGGAGGAGTGGATTAATTCCTATTCTACAGGGAAACATTTTGAAAGCCGGCTGGCACACGTACATGGCAATCTTTTTGCCTTTCTCAACATTCTTATTGGCTATCTGCTTCTGCATTTTAAATCTGTTTTAGCCAATGTGAAAGCAATATCCTGGCTCGCGTTAACAAGATTACTGATGCCGTTAGGAATTCTGGCTGAAATCTATTTTGGAGCCCCACCTTTGTTTGTTCTGATTGGTGCTATTGCCATTACTTCCTCTGTGTTATGGCTCGGAATCTCTTTCCTTAAAATGAAAAAGAGTTTATAAATTTTGAAATCCTAAACTGACACGAACTCAACAACTGAGAAATTAAAGCAAAGAGCAATATGGAAATCAAAGAACGTCAACTGGAGATAATCGAAGCGGCTGGTGAAATTCTCACGGAATCGGGCATTGCCGGACTTACGACTAAAAATCTGGCTTCAAAAATGGGATTTAGCGAGTCTGCGCTCTATCGGCATTTCAAAGGCAAACATGAAATTGTGTTGACCATGCTAAAGTACCTCACTAAGAACATGGATGAGCGCCTGTCAAATTCAGTAAAAGATATCAATAGCCCGGATGAAAAACTGAAAGCCGTATTCAATAACCAGTTTGAGTTTTTTAAAAAGAACCCGCACTTTCTGGTTGCCATATTTTCAGATGGTTTGTTAGAGGAAAGTAAAACAATCAATGAGGCCATCCTGCAGATTATGTCAACCAAGAGGAATCATTTGTTGAAGATCATTCAGGAAGGTCAGAAACAAAAGCAATTCATCGACACGTTAACTGCTGAAGACCTGGTGCATATTATCATGGGCAGTTTTCGCCTGCACATGCTGCAATGGCGTTTATCAGGGTATGCCTTTGATCTAAAACTGAAAGGAAACAAGTTAATGTCGAACCTGCTTACACTGATTAATTTTAAAAAACCAATTCTATGAAACCGGTAATACTAAAAGTAGTGGCCACGATACTTGTGGTGTTTGCGCTGATTACATTATTCATGAGCGGCTCCGTAATTTTTGATCTCTTAGGTATACGAGAGAAGGAGGGCAATTATGTCTTGTTTGTTGTCATCTCGAATTTTATCTGTGCGTTTCTTTATTTGATTTCAGCCTATGGCCTCTTCTTTCAAAAGAAATGGACAACAAGTTTGCTCAGTACCTCACTGGGTATTTTGCTGCTAAGTTTTGCGGGATTATTATGGCATATTAATACGGGCGGCATTTACGAGGAACAAACTGTGAAGGCTATGATCTTCCGTATCGGGATAACCTTTGCGTATACTATACTAGCATGGCGGTATATTTCAAAGATGCCAGAGAATCAAAATTGATAAGCGTATTATTAGAAATCATATTCCATTATAAAACCTAATTCAAATGAACCTGATCGATTTATTTACAGACAACAAGCCACTGCAAACGAAAAAAATATTTGCTTCCAATGAGGGCGGAACAACCATTCAACTATTGGCAGATACCCAATTAAAAGAACACATTACCAAAGTGCCTGCTTTTTTAGTGTGTGTTAGTGGCGAGGTGGTTTTTGAAAACGAAAAAGGTATCGTAGAGAAACTCCTGCCTGGTGATTTTGTAAACATCGCACCCGAAGTAAAGCATTGGTTAAATGCTCATCGCGATAGTCTCTTGCTGCTCATCAAGTAAAAAAATTTATATGAATAAGTTAGTGAACACTCACTTCGTTAAATGTAAATCTGTTATTTTCCTTCTGTTTCTGACGGGCTTACTTTTCAGCATAGATACTCAAGCTCAAGTATGGTCTTTACAACAATGTATGGATTCTGCACAACAGAAAAACAGGAGCCTGCTCATTGCCAGGAACAACATGGAGATTGGCCAGCAAAAAGTGCAAGAGGCCAAAGCCAATCTTATTCCTAAGCTGGTTATAAATGGGGATTACAGGTATTATATCAATCTGCCCTATCAGTTCATGCCTCAATCCGCTTTCGGGGGGCCGGAAGGAGTGTTTAAAGAAATTCAATTTGGTGTTCCGCATAACATAAATGCCAACCTGCAACTCTCCATTCCATTATATAATCCTCAAGCGTACGGAGCCATTCAGTCTGCAAAAATTGCCTCGGAACTAACCGACTTGCAGCACCGGAGAAGTGAAGAACAAGTTCTTTACGAAGTCACTAACCTCTATTACAACGCCCAGATCCTGCACTACCAGGTAACGTTCATCGATGAAAATCTAATCAACGCAAACAAGCTCTTGCAGAACATTCAATTGCTCAAGGAACAACTTCTTGCAAGGGGCACGGATGTTTCCAAGACGCAATTGCAGGTGGAGCAACTCACAACACAACGGGAGCAGGTGTTTAGTAAATACACGCAAGTAATCAATGCGTTAAAAATTTCCATTGGCATGGGTATGGATCAAAGCATTGAAGTAGAGAAAGATATTCTTCTTTCAGCAATGGATGACTATTCCCAGGCTTCCACACTGGATATGCGCCTTGTCACAAAGCAGAATGCTCTTTTGAACAGTGAAATAAGTTTGTTAAAGAATTTGCGTCTGCCTTCTCTTTCACTCTACGGCAGCTACGGAGTAACTGGTTTTGGTTATGATAAAGCACCTAATGAATTTTTGAAATTCTATCCCGTGAGTTTCGCGGGCATTCAACTTTCCTATTCATTGTTTAACGGCACAATTACAAACCGGAAGTTAAACCAAAAAAAGCTGGAACTTAAAAACAATGATCTTCATTTTAGCTTGCTGACCGAACAAACTAATCTGGCAATTGAAACAGCGAGGCAACAAAGATCGGTAGCTACACGATCAGGTGCCACAACGCTTAAGCAAACGACACTAGCGCAATCTATTTACGATCAAACCCTGCTTCAACAAAAGCAAGGACTTACTTCACTTACTGATGTTCTTTTAGCCGATAACACGTTACGTGAAACCCAACAGAATCATTTAACGGCACTCATCGATTACCTGAAAGCCGATTTAGATCTCAGAAAAACAACTGGCAACCTATTAAACAAATAAGCAAAATGAAAAAACTTTTGTATATCATCATCCCTCTGGCATTGATCGCCCTTGTAGTCATACGCTTAAAGAGTAATAAGGAAACTGCCCAAAACCGTATTTACACATACAATAAGGAACAAGCCATTGAGGTAAAGTCTGATACGGTAAAGTATCAAGCTGCTAAGGAACAAAATTCCTTCACAGGTATTTTTGAGCCCGATAGGGAAACCAAAGTAAGCGCAGATGTTCAGGGCAAAATCATACAGGTATTTGCAGACGCAGGCAGCTCTGTAAGGAAAGGACAGACACTGATCAAATTGGATGACACCTTATTGAAATTGCAACTTCAATCCATAGAGATACAAATCGAAGGTCTTGAAGCAGATGTAAAACGTTATTCAATCTTAGCCGCTTCAGATGCCATTCAAGGTGTGCAATTGGAAAAGGCTCAACTTGGATTAAGATCTGCCCAGGTTCAACGCAATACGTTATTGGAGCAAATCAGTAGAACAATTGTTGTTGCACCTTTTAATGCTATCGTTACCTTAAAGATGACGGAGGCAGGTTCATTTGCTGCACCAGGTGTTCCTTTGTTTCAATTAACTGACATTTCATCCCTTCGTTTCACGATCAATGTTCCTGAAAGTGATTTGAATCTATTTTATTCCAAACAGTCGGTAAATATTATTGCGGATGTATATCCATCTGTTCCACTTTCTGGAAAAATTTCACTCATCGGAAGTAAGGGAAATGCGGCAAATACTTTTCCTGTGCAATTCCTTTTAAAAAATACATCCGATCTAAAAATAAAATCAGGGATGTTCGGCAAGGTTCTGATTAAAGACGCCTCTGAGATTCAACACCTGACTATTCCAGCCTCGACCATTGTGGGCTCCGACATTCAGCCCCAGGTGTATGTGGTTGCCATGGGAAAAGCCATGCTTCAAAATATTAAGGTTGCGGACAGGAGGGGAGGCATTGCTGTTATTCAATCCGGATTAAAGGAAGGGGATATCGTGATAACCAATGGACTCATCAATCTCTTTGAGGGAGCAAATGTTTCAATTAAGAATTAAAATAAAATGAACATAACCGAAATTTCCATTAACCGCCCTTCACTGATTATTGTTTTATTCAGCGTCTTCATCTTAGCGGGTTTCTTAGGTTATAAAAATCTCAGCTATGAGCTGATGCCCGATTTCAATCAACCCGTGATCGTCATAAAAACCGGTTATCCGGGAGCTGATCCTACTGAAGTGGAAACTTCGGTATCGAGAAAAATTGAAGATGCTCTCTCTAATCTGGAGGGCGTAGATTTTATTGTCACTAAATCGCTGCCCAATGCATCGGTACTGATTGTTAATTTAAAGTACGCAACGGACCTTGATCAAACCATGCAAGATGCCCAGCGCTACATTGATAATATCCGCAAGGACTTGCCGCAGGATATTCTAAGTCCCGTCATGAGTAAAGTATCGCCCAACGATTTACCCATTATGCAGATCAGTGCCACCAGCAACTTACCTGCTACAGAATTTTATCAGAAGATGAAGGATGATTTCCTTCCTCAGATTCAACAGTTGAAGGGAGTGGCGGAAATTACTTTATTAGGTGGTGAGGAAAGGGAGATTCAGGTCAAAGTTGACCAGGAGAAATTAAAACAATACAAACTTTCTTTGTATCAGGTTACCGAAGCAATCAATCGTTCAGGCCTTGATGTTCCTTCCGGAAAGGTACAGTCGAACACGGTAAATAATTCTGTACGCCTAACCGGAAAGTTTAACAGCCTTGAAGATATTAATAAGGTGCAGGTGACCATGCCATCACCGGGCAGCCCTGTTTATGTAAAAGACATTGCAACTATAACAGACGGCATTAAGGAAATTAGTTCCGTAAGCAGGTATAACGGTAATAATGGTATTGGGCTTTTGTTGAAAAAGCAAGGCGATGCGAATGCAGTGGATGTTTCTAAATTGGTACGAGAACAATTTCAGACCATAGAAAAGCAATATGCCACTGCTGGAGTAAAATTTACCATTGCTGATGATTCTACTGACAACACCATTGCCGCGGTAAACTCTGTAGTGTTTGATCTCACCTTAGCGGTAATCCTGGTTTCGATGGTGATGCTTTTGTTCTTACGAAGTATTCGAAACTCACTCATTGTATTGGTGGCTATACCCACTTCTCTGGTTACTGCTTTCGCTGTCATGTGGCTGCTGGGTTACACACTCAACCTGATGACTTTATTGGCCATGTCTTTAATCATTGGCATCCTGGTGGATGATGCTACGGTTGTTTTGGAGAATATCCAGCGTCACCTGGATATGAAAAAGAATAAGCGCATTGCAGCTTTGGATGGCCGTATGGAAATCGGGTTATCTGCGTTGTCTATTACCTTAGTCGATGTTGTGGTTTTCCTTCCAATTCTATTCCTGCAGGTCTTTGTGGCAGATATGCTCAAGCAATTTTCTGTTGTGGTAGTTACTTCTACTTTAACAAGTCTGCTCGTTGGCTTCACTTTAACACCGTGGATGGCTTCACGAATTGGAAAGTCAGAAGATTTACAACCTATAAATTTTTTCAATCGCTTTCTTATTTGGTTTGAACATCAGTTAAGTCGTTTTATAAATTGGTATGGCCAACAATTGGACTGGGTGTTAAGCCATAAACTAATCACAACAGGTATTATTCTGGTCTTATTTGTTTTCACCTTAGGGATAATGAAGCAAGGCATCATCGGAAAGGAATTGATTGCCACGGGTGATCAGGGAAAATTCCGAATGAATCTGGAATTTGATAAGACCACAACCTTGCAGCAGAACAATATCATCTCACAAAAAATAGAAAATTTCATTTCTTCTCAACCTTCGGTGCTCACAGTCTTCAGTAATGTTGGAGGGCCGAGCACAGGCATTGGAAGTTTAGGAGTAGGCGCACCCAACAAAACTGAGTTGAAGATTCAATTAAAACCTGCTGTGGAAAGAGAGGGTCAACCTACGGAAGAGTTTATGAAAGAAATCCGGGAAGCGTTGAGGAATGAATTTCCGGGTATTAATTATTCTATGGCTGCCTTGGGTTTGGTACCTCGGTCGGCTCCAATAGAAATTACGTTGAGCGGAAGTGACGCCACTCAGGTGATGCAATTGGGAAGCAACCTAAAGTCAGTTGTTGAGAAAGTACCGGGAGCAGACAATGTGCGCCTTTCCGTGGAAGAAGGTAGTCCTGAGTTTCAAATCATTCCTGATAAAGATCGCATGCAGCGACTTGGGCTTACTACTTCCTATGTAGGACTAAGCATACGAACCGCCCTTACCGGAAATGATGATGCCACATTAACTGAGCATGGCACGGAATATCCCGTAAGGATATGGTTAGATAATTTCAATCGTCAGAATATGGAAAATGTTGAACGATTGGTTATCGTAAATCCACAAGGGATGCCCATAGAAGTATCTCAATTTTCAAAAGTTATCCAGGATAATTCACCATCGTTGTTAGAAAGACTGGACAGACAACCAGCCATAACACTAACAGCCGATGCACTGGGTCGCCCGTCTGGAACAGTGGCCGATGAAGTGGTCGCGTATTTAAAAGAAAATCCGTTACCGGAAGGAATTCAAATGACATGGGGCAGTGACATCAAAAGACAGAATGATAGTTTTGGCGCGCTTGGCTCGGTACTTCTCATTTCATTCATTTTGATTTACCTGATTATGGTGGCACTATACGATAGTTTTATCTATCCGCTTGTGGTGTTGTTCTCTATCCCTGTTGCTGCCATTGGTGCATTTTTGGCATTGAACCTGACACTTAACAATCTGAGTTTATTTGCTTTGTTAGGATTAATCATGCTCATGGGTCTGGTGGCGAAGAATGCCATTCTTATTGTTGACTTTACGAATCAGCTAAAGGCATCGGGCAAGCACTTTAGAGAAGCGTTACTATTAGCAGGCAAAGAACGGATGCGACCCATACTGATGACAACCCTTTCGATGGTAATAGGCATGTTGCCCATTGCCTTGGCGAAAGGAACAGCCAGCGAGTGGAAAAATGGTTTAGCCTGGGTAATTATCGGAGGGCTTCTTTCCTCATTAATCCTGACTGTTTTTTTAGTGCCGATGGTCTATTATGTGGTGGATAGAATTAAGGAACGTTTGACACGAAAAAAGGAATTGACTTAGCTGATCTGAATCAATTCCTTGTCCAGCTCTGTTAAAATATCATAGAATAAACTATGTACGGATCAGCGTATATTAACGCTCGATGGCTTCGAAAACATTTTCTTTTTCTTCTGATTGGTTTGAGGTGATGGCAGGCTTTTTAAAATGCCTGGCAACAGAATGTATTGCCCAGGTAAGTGGCACCACACCGCCAACCACAAAGATGCTTCCACCGATAATGCGCATCCAGGTAAGAGTTTGAAATGTATCACTGTCAATAAATTCAGCTGAACGTCCAAACCAAAGACCTTTTTCTACTACAGCCTGAAATTGTAAGATGCCGGCAGGAAATAAATCAAGCAGCACCATCAACATCAAACCAATATTGATAGACCAGAATGAAATGCGTAACGCCTTCCCTTTCCAGTGTTCACTCTTTGTAATCAGCTGACAACAGAATATGATGGTGGCAATGGAAAGATTTCCATATACACCCATGAGTGCCGCATGGCCGTGATTGACGGTGAGGTAGGTACCATGTTCATAATAATTTGCTAAAGGTAGATTGATGATGAATCCCATCACACCGGCACCAAAGAAATTCCAAAAGTTCACGCCAATAAGAAACAAGAACACTTCAGGCATTCCGAATTTTTTACTGGATGTTCCATTGCCGTTTGGCAAGGAAGATTCAACCACCGAGGGAAGCTTTTGAAAGCGCCACGCTTCCAGCGTAAGTAGGATCAATGGAATAACTTGTAATGTGGAAAAGACAGAACCTAACGCCATGGTACCAACGGGTTTGGCGTTCCAATAGAAATTGTGTGAGATGCCAAGCAAGCCTGATCCCAGGAAAAGTAAGGTGGCAATGTAGATCACACGTATGGCAGCCTGTTTACTAACCAGTCCCATCAGCACCATAAAATATCCCACAAGCACCGTGGTAAATACTTCAAAGAATGCTTCTGCCCACATGTGAATCACGCACCAGCGCCAGAAGTCTGCAATAACAAAATTCGTCTTGGGTGTTGCAACGAATCCTGATAGCAACAAAACAAGAATACTGCACGTGGAGTATACCAACCAATTAGGCAACTGCCAGGGCTGACCAATTTTGATTGCTGGTTTCAATGCCCTATATAAAGTGGCGCACCAGGTTGCCAACACAACGAAGAGAAGGATTTGCCATAATTTTCCGGGCTCAACATATTCCCAGCCTTGATGACCAAACCAGTACCAGTTTTTAAAGATGCCGAGTGGCCCGGCATAAATCCCTACCATGGAGCCAACTCCTAAAATCACAATCAATACAAAAATCAAATTGATGAGCGAGCGTTGATTGGATGGTTCTTTTGGAGACAATAGCGGTGCAATAAAAAGTGAAGCGCCAATCCAGCAAGTTGAAATCCAGAGAATAGAAAGTTGCACATGCCAGCTGCGTGTAATGGTTATGGGAAGTATGTTGCGGATATCATAACCAAAGAATGTGGTGTAATTCAAAAAATCATGAACAGTTAAAATGCCAGCGAGCACCTGAACGATGAAAAGTAAAATGGCTAAGTAAAAGTATTTATAGGTTGCTTGTTGAGATGGAGTAGGTTGAAATTCAGCAACGCCTTCTTTTGTCATTAGTGGCCCGGAATTTTCTGTGTAGGCAAAGTCGTTGAGTTTTTCAAGGCGGCCGTGATAATAAAGAACAATGCCCAAGCCTAGCATTAATCCCAACGATCCTACTATCGTCCAGATGATAACAGAAGGAGAAGGCGTATTGCCTGCATCCGGATCATACGGCCAGTTGTGAGTATAGCTATAATCTTTACCGGGTCGTTCAACACCGCATACCCACGATCCCCAAAAAAAGAAAGCAGAGAGCTGCCTGATCTCAAGTTCATCTTTGATATAATTGGTAGGTGCAAATGATTTCTTACCATTTCCTTTAAAGATATCCAGATAGTAGATATTCAATTGCTCGCATGCGTACGCCTGGGCGGGAGTGAGTTTTACCTGGTTACTGGACTTTAAATATCTATTTTCTTTTATTTCCTGCTTCACAACTGTTTTTACTCCCAGCCATTCCATTTTAGAAATACCAGGTTGATTACCATGGTAATCACTCATGTAAGTAGACACTTGATGCAAAGCTTCTGCCGTATAGTCAGGCCCGCGATTTCCCCCATCGCCAAACATACTTCCATACTCCATGAGCGCATATTTTTGGAACACGGCTTGCCCATCCAGAATATCTTTTTGTGAGAAAACTGTTTCACCGCTTTCATCAATAAAATCTGGAATAGGTGGGGCTTTATAATAGGTTTCATAGCCTATCAGGGCCACACCTGTTAAACTGATTAGTAAAATAAGAGTAATAGGAATCCACCACTTGCGTGGATTCATCAGGAACTGAATAAAATTAGCTTGCATACCAATGGGTTTGGGGCGAAGCTATTCCCATTTCCAACCTGCTTTTATGAGTCTAATCATAAGGGAGGTAGAATTTAATTAGAACCTTGTACTTTTAATGCAGCTAATGGATTTATTTCTTAAGGATATGAAAGAAATTATAACTCGGGAAGATATTATTCTAATAGTGAATAACTTTTACGAAAAAGTAAAACAAGACAATTTATTGGGTCCTTTATTTGCCCATGTTAATTGGCCTCATCACTTGCCAATCATGTATAACTTTTGGTCATCCATGCTTTTAGGTGAGCAGAGTTATACGGGTAGTCCTTTTCCAAAACATGTTGGGCTTGCCATTACAGCTTCTCATTTCGATCGATGGATGGAATTGTTTACCCATACGGTTGATGAAAATTTTGCTGGAGAAAAGGCGATTGAGCTAAAAGACAGAGCTCGCAGTATTGCCGGTGTGTGGCAATACAAACTAAGTCTGTCTAACTACTGATTTTTGAAAAAAAAGTTCTCTATCAATTAGTCTTCCAAACCAATCATCATAAAGGCTCCCCAATAAATTGGTTCTGGATAGTCAAGGCGCAACTCTTTCTTTGCGTTGACGAAACTCTGACGTAGATTATTTGTTGCCAGCCATTTCTTGTAGAAGTTCAAAATAAGTTTTTGGGTTGCATCATCATCTACTTTAAACATACTCATGATCAGTACTTTCGCACCGGCCACGAGGAAAGCACGTTGCAAACCATACACACCTTCTCCATTTGAAATATCGCCTAATCCCGTTTCGCATGCGCTTAGTACAACAAGATCGGTTTGATCTAAATTCAAACTCATAGCTTCGTAAGCTGTGAGTATACCGCTTTCTAAGTTGTAGTTATAATTGGTTTTATTTAGAATATCACCAGCGCCAGTCAGTAATAAACCAGTTTTCATAAGTGGATTCTCTGTCATCTGAGCTTCGCTCTCGGTAAGTTGAGAAAGTTCATCCTTACTTATTGACTTGGTATAAAATCCATGGGTAGCAATGTGAAAAATTTTAGGACTTGATAAGGTCTTTACCTGCTCTTCGCTGGCAAAAGCTTCTACATACTCATCTGTGGCCCATCCGTTTTTCTTAAGTAACACTTGTAATTCATCTACCTCTTTTTCAGTGCCCGGTAAAGACGGTACATTTCTGCGCGTAGATGCTGTTAAGTAAAATGTAGGATTTCCAAACATGGTAGCTTTATTGGCTGAAGCAGGTTGCTTCTTTTTCATCCTTCTCAGGTGCAGATCCTTGGTGTTGCTAACCATTACAATGTTAGAGTTATCGATTACAAAACGCCCATCAGGTGTTGGAATAGCCTCTAGGTTGATTTGATTGTAAACTCCATCGGGTGATAAATACACAGTAGCATTGGTTCCAATTTGTGTTTCAATAGGCTGCCAGAATATTTTATAAGAGTAATCGTCCGACATTTTATTGATGATAGCGTTGCGATAGTAACTTAGATACCGTTTCTCCATGCGCTTGCCGTCAGGCATGATGATCGCCTTTGGTCGCGAGTTATCACCCTTTACGTATAAAGCGACATAAATCACAGAATCAGTAAATGAATGATCGAAATGGCGGTAACGAATCATTTCGATGGCTATCTCATTTTTATTTAATGCTTTTTGCACGTTTCCGTAAGTGATTTTTTTGTTTTCAAAGCTTTGGCTGAATAGCTCAGATTTTTCGCTGATTTCACGTTCTAGTTTTTCAATTTCAGCCGTAAGCGCGGTAGGATCAATGCCGTTCTCCATGAGTTGCACCGTACTCATCGATAAGGCAATCGTTAAGAATTCTTTTTTCTGAATCCATTGCAAGTAGGAATTCTTAAGCGTCTCATCATTACTGGATAATATGCGTTCGCGGATTTTAATGGATGAACTCAGGAGTAATGCTTTTGTTAATAATTGGTAGTCATACACTTTCCCTGTCAGGTCACGGAAATCTTCAAGTTGACTGAATGCAAGCGTGTTGTAGAATTCGAAATCACCTTTGATGGTATTCCAGTACTTGGCTTTTTCCCGCTCACTCCGTGCAGGGAAATATTGTTTAATGAATGTTTCATAATTACTAAGTGCTTGCTCGATGTTTGACTTTGCTTTTTTAAAGTTGCCCTCCATGAAATATACTTTGGCCTGCTTGGAGAGAATTTTTACATACTCAGGGTGGTTTCGGTTAAAGTATTTTTCGTAAATGTCGCGGGCCTGCGAATAAAACTCTTCTGCTTTTTTATAATTTTTTGTTTGATAGAATAGGTCACCGGTTAATGTGTAGATCGATGCGGCATTGATATTGGTTTTAGTGCCGGTTTTATTTCTCCAGATAGCTTCAGCTTGTGTAAGAGCGTACACAGCATCTGAGAATTTTTTCTCAGAAATTTTTACGATCGCTACACTTTTTAAGATGTCGGCATACTGCGGGTTTTCTTTCCCTAGGCGCTGCCCCATAATTTCCTGGGCCTCAAATAAAATTTTCTCTACTTCGCTCGGCTTATCTCCTTTATAGAATTTAATAACGCCTAACTGAGCAAGGGATTTGGCTACTTCAATATGATAGCGGCCAAATTGTTTTTCCTGACTTTCCAGTGCCTTTTGGATATTTCGTTCTGCACTTTCGTAATCACCAATAGCATAATCAATATCGCTTTGTAGCTTATGCGTGGGTGCTGTTTTGGTAGACTTTTCTCCATAAACACCTGTGGCAATTTTGTTGGCGCGACTAGCGATTTTAGATGCTTCTGTATAATCACCTTTTGCCAGAGCGATTTTGCCCATATTAACCAAAGGATCAATCAAACGTACAGAACTTGTTCCAAATAACTTTTCGTATTCACTCATTAATTTGAGAAGAGGTTCTTCCGCGTCTGAATATCGGCCAAGCTGAATATACAGGCTTGATAATTCTCTTGCTGTATTCAGATCGTCTGTTCCGGCAATTTTATCAGCGTTGTCAATGATTTTCTTTGATCGACTAAGTGCGTCTTCTGCTTCATCAAACAAGCCTTTTATTCCTAGCAACGCTGCTTGCGTTTCGATTGCGTTAACAAGATATATTTTTTTTGATTCGTCTTTTCTGAATTCACCCAGGATTTTAAGTGACCTAGTTAAGTTTTCATCTGCCTTTTCGTATAAACCAAGTTTTATCTGAAGTTTAGCAATGTGATCCAATTCAATACCATACTGATAGTCTTTGTCACTGTATTTTGAGCGAGCCAGAAATGTAGCTTTTTCAAGGGCTTGATTGGCTTCGTTATATTTATCGGTAAGTTCATATAAGGCAGCAATATGATTTAATATTTCAAGGTGGTCCTTGTGCCATGAGCCAATTTCGTTTGAAACTACTTTCATATAGCTATCCTCATAGATGCGAGCTACTTCACTAACTTTATTTGTGTTGTCCAGATAAAAATTTGCCAACTTAAGTTTCGCCAGATGTACTTCCGGTGCATCTTGTCCAAACAAACCAGTTTTAATGTCTATGATGTCGTTAAGATATTTTTCAGCGTTGTTATAATTCTTTTTATACAGTGCCAGGCTGTAAAGAAATTCAGTTACGTTAGCCGTCACCATATTATTCCGTGGTAAGGAAGTCGTGTTTGAAATCAGATTGTTTGCATCGGTCTCAAGGGTGTTTGTTTTGTTTTTATCTAATCGGGCATCAAACTCTACCGCTTTTAAACGAACACGGTAAATGCTGATGGGTCTGTAATTTTTGTTAATCATTTTTTCATATTCAAGCTTGGTGTTGAATAGGGCAGCAGAGCGATCATCTCTTTGTAGCTGTTTGATTGTTTCTTCAAAAATCCCCATGGCGAGGTAATGGGTTGGTTTGTGTTTTGTTTTAAGGTTGGCCAAGGTTGTGCTGTATTCAAGCTCTCGAGGTAAATTCTCGTTTCCATTTTCAATCAATACTGTAGCATTAAGAAATTGATTTTTTACATAGGCGATACTAGATTCGCCCATATACCTTTTTATCCAATTGGCAGCAAACACAAACACCGAGTCCGAACTTTTTAGGCTTCCCTGTTTACCATAAGCATTTCCAAGCAACGTTAACAACTTTGCATATTCATTGTAGCGTGCGGCTATTTCTTCTTCTGAGAGTTTTCTACTGCTAAGGTTTCCTTTACTATCTACAATTGACTCCTGTTTCACTGCACGACCAACGTAAAATTTCTCTTTTTCCTTCAATATTGCTATCGCCTGGTTAAAGAAACCTTGACCCGTCAGAGCTTCGGCAAGCACGATGCTCCATTGAGCTTTAACAACATCGCTTACATGAGCATCAGCATCAATAATTTTTTCAGCGTTTGCTAAATAGGCTCGTGCGTCCAGATAAGAACCGTTGATGTTGTGTAACTCGGCTCCGCCAATCAGAATCTTGATGTTCTCAAGGTTGTTTTCCTGATTCATGGATATACTGGTATTTACGGCAGTGAAAAGATTTGATTCAAATTCTGAAATGTAACCAGATGCCAGATTGTATTTCGCATTAAGCAAATAATAGGTCGGTGTATAAAAGTTGTGCTTCCCTAATTTTTTAAACGCTTTTGATTTGAATTTCTCCAGCGCACTCATTGCCTTGGAGTAATCTCCGAGTTCGTAACTGACTTCGGCTGATTTAAGCATTTTATCGTACTTGCTTTGGCTTAATAAAGAGCCAGAACTGAGTAAAACCAATGTAAGCAACGAGAGTAGAGTGCGTTTCATAGTTTTTAAAAATTTTCCAATTTAAAATTAATAAAATTCCTTTTGCTGGCGCCACTTTTGAAAAATCTAATGCGTTAAGTGAAATGATTCCACACCAAAGAAAAATAGCAATGGGTATGAATGACTTAATTATTCGCCCAATAGATTCACAAGAATTTTCTTGGCAGATTCAGAAACAGGTGTACCCGGTCCAAAAATTCCCATAACCCCGATGCGGTATAGAAAATCATAATCTTGCGGAGGTATTACTCCACCGGCTACCACTTTAATATCAGGTCTTCCGATTTTTTTTAATGAATCAATAAGTTGGGGAATTAACGTTTTGTGCCCTGCAGCAAGACTGGATGCACCGATAACATGAACATCATTTTCTGCTGCTTGCAGCGCAACCTCTTCGGGTGTTTGGAAAAGTGGACCTATATCTACATCAAATCCTAAATCGGCAAAACCCGTGGCGATCACTTTCGCTCCCCGATCATGTCCGTCTTGCCCCATTTTCGCAATTAGAATGCGTGGTCTGCGACCATCTGATTCGGCAAAGCGATCGGAGAGTGCGCGAACTTCTTCCAATTCCTTTTGATTTTTCATTTCACCCGAATATACACCTGAAATAGATCGGATGGTTGCTTTATAGCGACCAAATACATTTTCCAGTGCCAATGAAATTTCGCCAAGGGTTGCCCGGTTCCGTGCAGCAACAACAGCTAGTTCCAATAAATTTCCCGTTCCATTTTTTGCTGCGTGCTCAAGGGTCTGGAGGGCTGCGCTGACAGCCTCCTGATTTCTTTCTTTTTTTAATCGTTCCAGTTTTTCGATTTGTTCTTTCCGTACCGCAGCATTGTCGACATCCAGAATATCAAAATCAGGGACTTCATTAGTCTGATAGCGATTCACTCCTACAATCACATCACGGCCAATATCAATTCTTGCCTGTTTGGCAGCGGCAGCTTCTTCAATACGCATTTTAGGAACACCGCTTTCAATAGCGCGCGTCATACCACCGAGTTCCTCCACTTCTTCCATGAGGGCCCAGGCCTTGTTAACGAGTTGTTCGGTCAAATATTCAACATAGTATGATCCACCTAACGGATCAACCACTTGAGTAACTCCCGTTTCTTTTTGAATGAACAACTGCGTGTTGCGTGCAATGCGTGCAGAGAAATCGGTAGGCAGGGCAATTGCTTCATCCAATGAATTGGTATGCAAAGATTGAGTTCCACCTAACACAGCCGCCATGGCTTCAATGGTAGTGCGTGTTACATTATTGTATGGATCCTGGGCAGTTAAACTCCAGCCTGACGTTTGGCAATGTGTGCGCAACGCCATGGATTTGGAATTTTTTGGTTGAAATGATTGCACCATTTTAGCCCATAACACACGACCTGCACGCATTTTGGCAATCTCCATAAAAAAATTCATGCCGATGCCCCAGAAAAAAGATAGGCGTGGGGCAAAATCATCAATGGCAATTCCAGCTTTCAGTCCGGCACGAATGTATTCTAAGCCGTCTGCCAATGTGTATGCGAGTTCGATGTGAGCCGGAGCACCAGCTTCGTGCATGTGATAACCACTAATGCTGATGCTGTTAAATTTCGGCATGTGCTTCGAGCAATACGAAAAGATATCTGAAACAATACGCATGGAAGGAGCAGGAGGATAGATGTACGTATTACGCACCATAAACTCTTTCAGAATATCATTTTGAATGGTGCCATTGAGTTGATGAGGATTCACACCTTGTTCTTTGGCTGCTACAATATAGAATGCCATGATGGGGAGCACGGCTCCATTCATCGTCATCGACACCGACATTTTATCTAGTGGAATCTGATCGAATAACATTTTCATATCTAGCACCGAGTCGATGGCAACTCCCGCTTTGCCAACATCACCGGCTACGCGCGGATGATCGGAATCATAACCACGATGCGTGGCTAGATCAAAGGCAACGGATAATCCTTTTTGACCAGCAGCAAGATTTCTCCTATAAAATGCGTTGGATTCTTTGGCAGTAGAAAAGCCGGCATATTGCCGAATGGTCCACGGCCTTACAGTATACATGGTAGCATACGGACCGCGTAGGTAGGGAGCAATGCCTGCCGAAAAGTTCTTAATGGAATTGTTATCGACATCGTCAGCAGTAAACTCTGGTTTAACTACAATTTTTTCTGAAGAAATCCAAGGCTCATGCTGCCCTGATTTTTCCTCTGGCTTGAATTGATTGAATTTTATTTTTGAAAAATCGGGCTTCATCATTTCATCAGGGATTGAAATTTAATCCACACTTTTTCGGAAAGCTGATCAGTAATTGAATCCATGTAGTAAGAGCCTGCTGTTGGATCCGCTACTTTTGAGAAATGACATTCTTCGCGCAGGATAGTTGATACGTTCCTCGCAATTCTGCTCATCGTTTCATTGGTGGCGTCTTCAGCTTCCACCGTTAAACTATTACAACCTCCCGCAATAGCCGCCATGGCTGAGGTGGTTGATTTAATCATATTACCATGGGGTTGAAAAATATCGTTCATCCAAAGGGTGGAGTTTGAATGAATGTGAAGATATCTGGTATTGGCAACCTGGTAAGCACCTCTTACCTGATTCCAGAGATTTCGTAATGATTTTATTTTAGCGATATCAAGGAAGAAGTCGGTGCCCACGGCAGTTGAGAACGCAATCTGATCAAGTATCATCTGTGCAGTTAAATTTTTTTCTGATACCTCAATCCATTGAACAACTTTATTTAGCGACTGAGCGATTTCATCAACGGCATCCTCTTGTGAAGGAATCATCATTCCTAACGAAAAGAATTTTGGCCATGATGCGAAACACTGAACAGTACCATTGAGTTTTTCAGGAGCACTTTTCCAGAATATGCAACCCCTGATTTCATTTTTATCAAAATTACTTTCTGCGAAAATCCTAAAATCATTAAGCCAGTTGTTTTTATCATCATTAATAAGAAATGAAACAGAGCAATCTGTAATGCTGATGTTATTGAGTAGAATCGTTGGGTTTATGGCTACCGATTGACAGTCAAATAATAGACCATCAGCACCATAGTTTAAATGAGCCACAGCCATCTCATTGGCTTTCTTTTGATCAGATACTAAAATTTTTGGTGTGTTTGCCCAGCTTCTTGCTCCATAGTATGGATTTAAAGATGCCTTCAACGATGGAGAACTTTTTTTTTCTTTTTGATCGGCTGTGTAAAACGCACAAATTTCGAGGTTTTCTTTTTTGAGACTGAGTTTTTCATTGGGATCTGCTCCCTCCAATTCCTGACGGGCCACTTCTATCCAATCCTCGTAAGAGGGAAAATTGAACGGAAAGTCGGGCGAGCTTTTGAAAGTTCCGGAGTTCATGTATTCGATTGAAATAGTAGATTCAAGTTGAATTTTAGTTGTGAGTAATGCAATTTAAATAT
The DNA here is from genome assembly GCA_947470895.1 of Bacteroidota bacterium. Lineage (GTDB taxonomy): Bacteria > Bacteroidota > Bacteroidia > Cytophagales > Cyclobacteriaceae > ELB16-189. Next base: position 37,018 of record CANIVF010000015.1, on the reverse strand, counting down.
GATTTTACTGATGCATATAGCGATAAAAAATACCATGAAAGCAAGAGCGTTAATTGTTTTTTTTGTTCTTCATTTTTTTACACCTTTGTCTCCCTCCAAAAAAAATTAGGAGGATTTTCATCAAAATCGACAGCTTTTAATAAATGGTGGTGGACTGCGCAACAGTATGGAGTGATTGTCTCGAAGTGATTCGGCAGGATGTAGATGAACAAAACTTCAATACATGGTTCAAACCAATAAGTCCTTTAAGAAACGAGGGAGATGTACTTACGATACAGGTTCCTTCCCAGTTCTTTTACGAATGGCTTGAAGAACATTACGTTCCTGTCTTGAAAAGAGCCATTCATCAGGTTATGGGCCCAAATGGGAGGCTTGAGTATTCTGTAGTGGTGGATAGTGGTAATCACAAGAACCCTCCATTGGTGGTGAATTACCCTAATGGAAACGGAACCAAGCGCTATCCATTTCAGGCAACCAATGGTGCGGCTCATGAAGATTATTCTCCATTTAGCTTTAAACCACTTAATCCGCAAACAGTCAATTCAAGGCTTAATCCAAATTATACGTTCGATAACTTTGTTGAAGGTGATTGCAATCGTCTTGCGCGATCAGCCGGTGTGGCGGTTGCCAAAAAGCCGGGTGTTACATCATTTAATCCTTTGATGCTTTATGGAGGTGTAGGTGTTGGTAAAACACACTTGGTACAGGCTATCGGAAATGAAATAAAAAGAAATCTGCCTGAAAAGATTGTTTTGTATATCGATCAAAATGATTTTACCAGCCAGTTTTTGAATGCACTTCAAAATCATAAAATACAAGAGTTTCAAAACTATTATCTCCAAGTGGATTTGCTGATTCTCGATGACGTGCAGTTCCTGGCAGGTCGTGAGAAAACACAGGAAATGTTCTTTCATATTTTTAATCAGCTTCACCAATCGGGCAAGCAGATTATTATGACGAGTGATTGCCCTCCAAGAGATTTGAAAGGATTTCAGGAGAGACTGCTTTCAAGATTCAAATGGGGACTTACTGCTGATCTTCAAGAGCCTGATTTTGAAACCAAGCTGGCGATCATTCATAACAAGATGCAGTCGGATGGAATTGAAATTCCAACGGAAGTTGCCGAATACCTCGCTTATAGTGTGGATACAAACCTTCGCGACATGGAAGGTGTGTTGAACTCATTGCTCTTTCACGCTACTTTACTTAAAAAAGATATTGATCTTGAATTGGCCAAAGAGGTATTGAAAAATATCGTGAAGGAAATTCAGGCTGATGTGAGTGTCGACTTTATTCAAAAAACGGTGGTTGATTACTTCAAGGTAAGCCTCGATCAGATGAAGAGTAAAGTAAAGAAGCGTGAGATTGTTATTCCACGTCAGGTGGCGATGTATTTTTGCAAGCGATACACACAACTTACGCTTGCTTTAATCGGAGAGAACTTCGGTGGCCGCGATCATAGCACCGTCATTCACGCGTTGGAGTCGGTCGAAGACATGATGAAGACCGATGTCAACTTCAAAAATAGTGTAGATGAACTCACCAAGAAGTTCAAGACCCGCATGACGGGCTCAAACTAATCGTTTTTGTTTCTTTACTTCAGGTAGAACGAAAACGGAACTTCCTGCTTGGCGCTGTTAATACCTACCATGTAAACACGTCCTTTATATTTACTAAAGAATTCGATGACATCCTGAGGGTCTTTTACTCGCTGACGATTAATGTACACAATTGTGAAATTTTCTTGCAGGGCTAATTGTTTGAAAACTCCGTCTTTGATTTTAAAAATCTTCACACCATAATCAACGGCTTCAAGGCTGGCACCGATGGAGGCATCGGAATAGATTTTTCTTTTTACCAGGTTGGTGTCACCATTTTTATTCAAGAGCGTTAAGTTTGTGGTGCTCGCTTTGCCATTTCGGATAAATGAAATGTTGATTTTATCTCCAGGATAACGATAGCTTAACTCTTCCTCGAAAGCGCTCTCACTGTTTATTTCAACATTATTAATTTTCGTAATGATGTCACCTTCTTGCAGACCCGCATCATTGGCTGCTCCGGAGCGATCTACTTTTCCTACCAGCACACCCTTAAATTCTTTCACATCCGAATCAAGATCATACTTCTGGGCATTCTGATAATCGTATTCGATCACACTGCCACCAAAAATTGCTTTTTGCGGAACACCATGTTTGATCAAATCGTCTACCACTTTTTTTGCAATGTCTACCGGTACGGCAAAAGCATATCCGGTATATGATCCGGTGCGTGAAAGTATGGCGGTATTAATTCCGACAAGGTCGCCATTCTTATTCACCAGCGCACCGCCACTATTGCCCGGGTTAATCGCAGCATCCGTTTGAATGAATGACTCAATAGGAAAGCGCGCATCAACCACATTGATTTTACGGCCTTTTGCACTGACGATACCAGCTGTTACGGTAGAAGAAAGAGAAAATGGATTTCCAACGGCCACTACCCACTCGCCCACGGCCAATGTCTTAGAATTACCAATGGTGATCGCAGGCAGGTTGGTTTCTTTAATTTTCAATACAGCCAGATCAGACGATGGATCAGTGCCGATTAACTCTGCATCATAGGATTTTTTATTATAGAGCACCTGAATTTTTTCGGCTGATTCAATCACGTGATTGTTGGTGACAATGTACCCATCCGCGGAAAAAATAACACCCGAACCGCTGCTCACCTGAGTTTGAGAGCCTCCTCCCCCAAAAATAAGATCCCAGGCTGAATAAGAAGGATTACCTTGCGAGATGCTGTTAATATAGACTACGCTGGGAGTTGCCTTGCCCGCTGCGAGACTGAAATCGATAGCGTCAGTCGTAGTGCTTTCTGTTGGTGATGATTCGGTTATGTTAGGTTGGTAAACCTCAGTGGGTTGATGGTCAGATACCTGAAAGGAATCTTCTCTTTGCTGGCGCGAAATTTTTTCTTCCTGGTAAGAAAAAAGAGTATAGGCTCCGGCCAAACCAGCAATAAATCCAACAACTATTGTCCTTAACATATTCATAATTCGAATTTTAGTATTCCAACGATCAGTTAGATCATAAGTTACTTTCAGTAATAATCTTCTTTCACTCAAAAATTGTCCCAAAGAAAAAAACCGGAATCTTTGTCAGCACTTTTTCCGGCTTGCAGCCTCAACGGGATACCCTTACTTTTGCAGCCATGGGTATACGTTCGGTGCTTGCAAAACCTTTCGCGGCTTATATTGCAAAGGAAACAAAAGAATGGTCATTAAAGCCGTTTCAGTATCAGCAAAAGGTATTCAACCATATTATTGACGGGGGTAAGGAAACGCTTTTCGGAAAGGATCATGGCTTTGAATCCATCCGCAACCACCAGGATTTTATTAGGCAGGTACCTATTCGTGATTATGAAGATCTGAAACCTTATGTAGAAAAGGTATTGCATGGCGAGTCTGACATTTTATGGAAAGGAAAGCCAGCCTATTTTGCAAAAACGTCAGGAACTACCTCGGGCACCAAATACATTCCTATTACAAAAGAATCGGTTCCCAATCATATCAACAGCGCTCGCAATGCCTTGTTAAGTTACGTGCATGAAACAGGAAACGCATCATTTCTGGATGGTGGTTTAATATTTCTTTCGGGCAGTCCTGAGCTGGACGAAAAAGCCGGAATAAAAACAGGACGACTTTCAGGTATCGTCAATCACCATGTGCCGGGATATCTGCGCACCAATCAAAAACCAAGTTATGCCACCAATTGCATTGACGATTGGGAAACCAAATTGGATAAGATCATTGATGAAACGATCCATGCCGACATGACTTTAATCTCGGGCATTCCACCCTGGGCACAAATGTATTTTGATCGCATCGTGGCACGCACCGGCAAAAAGGTGAAAGATGTGTTTCCCAACTTTTCGATGTTTGTATATGGCGGTGTCAACTTTGAGCCCTATCGCGCCAAACTATTTGAAACGATCGGAAAGCAAATCGATTCGATTGAAACCTATCCGGCATCAGAAGGATTTATTGCTTACCAGGATTCGCTGCGTGCCGAAGGATTGCTCTTACTGTTAAACTCAGGAATATTTTTCGAATTCATTCCCACCGAAGAGTACTTCAAAGACAACCCGCGCAGGCTTTCGATTGAAGAAGTGGAACTCGGAAAAAATTATGCGGTGATTATCAACAGCAACGCTGGCTTGTGGGGTTATTCGATTGGAGACACTGTAAAGTTTGTTTCCAAAAATCCTTATCGGATTGTAGTGAGTGGAAGAATTAAACATTTCATTTCTGCTTTTGGCGAACACGTGATTGGTGAAGAAGTAGAAAAGGCGATGAAGTTCACCATGCAAAAATTCCCGGAAGTGGAATTGGTAGAGTTTACCGTAGCACCCAATGTGGCTCCTGCCGAAGGAATGCCGCACCATGAATGGCTCATTGAGTTTGCTAATCCTCCCAAAGATTTAGCAGCATTTTCGTTGGAACTCGACAATCAACTGCGGGGCTTGAATGTTTATTACGATGATCTTATTTCAGGCAATATTCTACGCACACTCATCATCGCACCACTTCTAAAAAATGCTTTTATCGACTACATGAAATCGCAAGGCAAACTAGGAGGCCAGAACAAAGTGCCTAGGCTCGCCAACGACCGAAAGATTGCCTGGGAGCTGATAAAATTGAAGGCCTGATCGACATACAAAAATTACCGGACATGTAAGTAGGTGAATTTTTAGCAGTTAAATAAGTACATTGAAACTACTTTTTCCTAAAAGAAATAGTATGCTCAATTTCTCATTTTGTAATTATCTGTTAACACCGAAATAATCTTAAGCCATTCATAATTATCAAGCGAATGAAAAAAAACAATTCACGAAGAGACTTTATTAAAAAGTCGGCACTTGCATTAGGTGCCTTTGCTATTGTACCCCGTCACGTGTTGGGCGGACCGGGATTTCTTGCTCCCAGCGATACCCTCACTAAGGCCATTATTGGTGTAGGTGGAATGGGCCGGGGCCACATTGAATATGAAGGCACCAAAGTGTTGGCCATGTGCGATGTGGACAAATTACACCTCAAAGATGCTATCGCTATGGCCGGTGGAAATGTTCGTGGCTATTCTGATTTCAGAGAGTTGCTCGCTCAACCCGATATTGATGTTGTCCATATTGCTACTCCTCCGCATTGGCATGGTATCATGTCGGTAATGGCGGCACAAGCCGGTAAAGATGTGTGGTGCGAAAAGCCGATGACCAGAACCATTGGTGAAGGTAAACGTGTAGTGGAAGCGATGGAACAATATGGTCGCATGTTTAGGCTTAACACATGGTTTCGATTTAAAGATAATTTTTATGGATTAGGCACCGAAGTGAAGCCATTGAAGAAAGCTGTTGATAGTGGTATTTTAGGATGGCCATTGAAAGTAACGATCAGTGGTGTAACTGGTTTTAACTGGAAATTTTATTGGGTAGGTAAAACAGATCTTGATCCGATGCCAGTGCCACAAGAATTAGATTATGATATGTGGCTCGGTCCAGCACAATATAAGCCGTACAACGCACACCGTGTTCATAGCACATTCAGAGGCTACTGGGATTATGATGGAGGAGGCCTTGGCGATATGGGCCAGCACTACATCGATCCTGTTCAATACATTTTAGGAAAAGACAATACAAGTCCGATTCGTGTGGATGTGGATTGCCCGCAGCAACATGATGATGCCGTGGGTACGTGGAGACGCATCGAGTTTACTTATGCCGATGGATGTAAGATTATTCTGGATGGTGAAAACAAAGACACCAATGTGCCTTACATCGAAGGACCAAACGGAAAAATTTATCGTGGCTTCAAATCCGATATTCCAAACATTCTGAAAGTCATCGATACATTCCCTGATCCGGAACCACAAATGTCTGTTTTTTCTGATTCGGTAAGAAGTCGCAAGAAGTTTGGTTTGAATGAACTTAACGGCCATCGTTCTGCTACGATTGTCAACATGGGTAAGATCGCACTTCAACTGGGAAGATCGTTGGATTTTGATCCGGTTAAACAAGAGTTTATTAATGATGAAGCTGCGAATCGCCTGATCAATCAGCCGATGAGAGGCCCCTGGAAAATCTAATCACTATATCTAAGACTACACTGAGATGAAAATAAAAAATATCACACGCATCATTCTGCTGTTGTTCATTCTTGCACCGCTATTTCTATCGGCTCAGGATCAACGACTAGTTAAAACAAAAGTGGCCGATGTATTGGCGTTATTACCTGCCAACGACAATGAGCAAGCTGCCAGATTATTTAAAGAAATTATTAGCCTAGGCGATGAAGGTTTAATGTTAGTCACCGATGGCGTGCAACCCAATGGAATGGAGGACGGAATTTCGTCCCGTTATGCGGTGTCACTGCTTACCCATTATGCCACCACAAAAGACGAGAAAGGAAAAATCGAAAAGACTTATCTTGCTGCATTGAAGAAAACCACCATTGCAGAAGTAAGAGCGTACTTCATGGATAACCTGAAATTGGTTGGCTCTAACGAATCAGTTAATGTGCTCAAAGACTACATCAGTGATAAAGAATCTTATGATCCTGCTATTTCAACTTTAGTATCCATTGGCACCGAAGACGCCCGCAAAGCTTTGTTGAATGCTTTACCAAAACAATCAGCCAATATACAGGTAAGATTAATCAAGTCCCTTGGTGAATTAAACGATCAACCCGCTTTAACTTCGATTACTTCATTTGCTACCAGCGAAAATGCATCACTAAGAAAGCAGGCACTATGGACCATAGCGTTATTGGCCGATGCAAGTTCTTATCCGGTACTTTTGCAACAAGCACAGCATGTTGGTTTCAGGAATGATCCCACCGAAGCGACTACATCATTAGTAGAATATCTGCATCAAATGACGACCAAAGGCAATACTCCACTGGTTAAAGAAATCAGTAAGGTGTTGTTAGATAACACCATTGATGCATCACAACAACATTTCAGGTTGGCATCACTCAAAGGCATGGCGAAAGCAGATGCTGAAGCAACCATAGCCACACTCATTAAGGAGCGCAGTCGTTTTGATGCGGAATACCAAAAAGAAGTGTTGAAAATTGCTGTTCCTTCAGCAGGTTCAGCTATTGCCCTTAAACTGTGGCAAAAGGAATATAAAAAGTCAACAGGTTCAGGGCAGGCTGATATTTTATCCATGTTAGCAAAAGCAAATCGTAATTACAGTTTCGTTGAAACGATGTTAGTACCAGCACTCTCTTCATCCAATCAGGCTGTACGGATGGCCGCTGCGGATGAAATAGCGGCACTCAAAAACAAAAAGTTTACAGCTGCGCTGTTGGATTACTTATTGAAAGCAAAAGATGATGCAGAACTGACCGCTGCTAAACAGGCATTGCTTCAGGTGGCTGATAAGGAAACCGATGCACTCATCACACAGGGGTTAGAATCAGCAGATGCAAAAAATAAAATCGTGTTGCTGGAAATTCTTGGCGCGAGAAGGGCCGTGGCTCATTTTGATGTAGTATCAAAGCAAACAACTTCCGCTGACTCTACGGTGAAGAAAGCCGCTTACCATGCGCTTCCTAATGTATCGGCTGGAAGTAACGTAAGTGCGCTTTTAAAAATGTTGGTTGGCATGGAAACCAGGAACGAACAAAGAGCCATTCAGGCAGCTATTATTTCTGCATTGGATAAGAACTCCGCACCATTGGTAAATGAGTTGTATGCCACTCAAAAAACAAAAGTACTTCCGGTGTTACCGTATCTGAATGATGTCGGTGCGTTGGAGAAAGTAGTTACTGCGTTCTATCATGGAAATGAAAGCGAAAAGAAAGTTGCTTTTGATGCCTTACGCAATTGGCAAGATCACGGAGCTATCAGAACGTTAATGGCCATTCGTAAAGATGAAAGTCTTAAACCCTATCATGCTCAGGCGCTTCAATCATTGGTATCTCAGGCAGGAAAATCTGTCTGGCCCGATGATCAAAAGCTGTTGATGTTGCGTGAGATGATGACACTCGCATCCAATAAAAATGAGAAGACCACCATTCTTCGTGCAGCCGGCTCAGTAAGAACATTTTTATCACTTGTATTCGTTTCCAATTATCTGGATGATCAGGAATTAAGCAGTGCTGCAAGTCGTGCAGCCATGCAGATTGCGTTGCCAACTTCTGATGCGAAGCCTGGACTTACCGGAATGGAAGTGCGCAAAACATTAGAGCACATGCTGGATAAATTGACTGGTGAGGATAGTCAGTATGAACGCATTGATATACTTACTTACCTCGAAGGACTTCCTTATACCAAAGGATATGAATCCATCTTCAATGGTAAAGACCTTAGCGGATGGCAAGGCCTTGTTGATAATCCTATTGCCCGTGCTAAAATGACGAAGGAAGTATTGGCCAAGAAACAACTCGAAGCTAATGCTAAAGTAAAGGACAACTGGAGTGTAAGGGATGGAATGATCGTGTTTCAGGGTGATGGAGCTAATCTTTGCACCACACGTCCTTACGGGGATTTTGAAATGATCGTAGATTGGAAGATTTCTAAAAATGGTGATAGTGGAATTTACTTACGCGGCACACCACAAATTCAGATCTGGGATATTGCGCGTATTGATGTAGGTGCTCAGGTTGGGTCAGGAGGACTGTATAACAATCAAAAAGTAAGAAGCACACCGCTGGCACTTGCTGATAATCCTGTAGGCGAATGGAATACATTTTATATCAAAATGATTGGCGATCGCGTGACTGTGCATTTGAATGGCGTTTTAGTTGTAGATAATGTAGTATTAGAAAATTATTGGGACAGAACCCTTCCCGCTTTTTCTGAAGAAGCGATTGAATTACAGGCCCACGGCACAGACCTAGCCTTCAGAAATATTTATGTGAGAGAGTTGGGCCCAAAGCCTTATGAGCTTTCTAAAGAAGAAAAGGAGCAAGGCTTTAATGTATTGTTCAATGGAAAAGATCTTAATAATTGGGTGGGCAATAAAACCGATTACGTGGTGGAAGATAATACCATTGCCATCTATCCTACCAAAGAAGGCCATGGAAACCTCAACACTGAAAAGGAATATTCTGATTTCATTTTCAGATTTGAATTTCAACTCACACCCGGAGCCAATAATGGTTTAGGTATTCATGCCCCGCTGGATGGTGATGCCGCCTATGTTGGAAAAGAAATTCAGATACTTGATAATGATGCTCCTGTTTATTCTAATTTGGAACTGTATCAATATCATGGTTCTGTTTATGGAGTAATTGCCGCCAAACGCGGATTCTTAAAACCAAGTGGTGAATGGAATCAGGAAGAGGTTTATGTAAAAGGTGATTACATTAAAGTAATCTTGAATGGAACCGTCATCCTGGAAGGCGACATGAAGAAGGCTTCAAAGAATGGAACACTCGATCATAAAGAACATCCGGGATTAAATCGTCACACAGGTCATATTGGATTTCTTGGTCATGGTTCCGTGGTTAAATTCAAAAACATCCGAATCAAAGAGCTAACAAAATAAAGATAAAATAAGATGGCATCCATTTCTCCAACACAACGATTGTATTCCCTCGATGCCCTTCGAGGGTTTGATATGTTTTGGATTATGGGTGCGGAAGAGGTCTTTCATCATCTTGCTAAAATCACTGGTTCTCCCTTTATGGAAGCCATCGCCACGCAACTTACTCATCCTGATTGGCATGGCTTCCATTTTTATGATTTGATTTTTCCCTTGTTCCTATTCATGGCGGGTGTGGCCACTCCGTATTCTCTTGGTAAAGAAATAGAAAAGGGAAAAACAAAAAACGAATTATTGTTTCGTGTCATCAAGCGAGGTTTGATATTAGTTTTATTGGGAATCATTTATAACAATGGCCTTGAGCTTCGCCCTATTTCTGAAATTCGCTTTGGCAGTGTGCTGGGCAGAATTGGTTTGGCCTATATGTTTGCCAACATCATTTATTTATATACCACCCAACGTGGTCAGATCATTTGGTTCTGTTCTTTATTGATTGGCTACTGGTTGTTATTACTGTTCAATGCCGCTCCTGGTTTTGCCGCTGGCGATTTAACGATGGAAGGAAATTTTGCTTCTTACCTTGATCGATTAATTATGCCTGGCAAATTGTATTTAGGTATTCATGATCCGGAAGGATTGGTTTCAACCATACCAGCCATAGGCACCGGTTTGTTAGGAATTTATGCCGGCAATTTATTGAAGAATAGTCCACAATCCATGCAACGAAAATCGCTTCAACTGTTAGTGACGGGCATCGGGGCGCTGGTTATTGCACAAGTATGGAACTTGGTTTTCCCGATCAATAAAAACCTCTGGTCAAGTTCATTTGTTCTGCATGTAGGTGGATGGAGTCTTATCCTATTGTCCTTTTTCTATTACATCATTGATGTGCGTGGCTATAAGCGCTGGGCTTTTTTCTTTTCCATCATTGGTATGAATTCGATCTTGATTTACATGTCAGGACAGTTTATTAATTGGCATTATACCAACGAAGGAATATTTAAATGGCTGGCGCAACTGGTTGGCGATCCTTTTAATATCGTGGTGTTTGCTATCTGTTATTTAATGGTCAAATGGACTTTTTTATATTTTCTCTACAAAAAGAATGTTTTTCTTCGGGTATAATCGTTCCGGATCAACCGCAGTTAAACAGTTAACATCAATCCGTTGTTAAAAGGAAAGTTTAAAAAGTACAATCAATTTGCCACTTTTGCCCAGCATCAGGTATATTGAATTTTACTCAATTCATAAAACAGGAATTTTCTTTGGATCACACGAAAAAACACATCGCCATACTAGGCTCCACCGGAAGTATAGGCACACAAGCGCTCGAGGTTATTGAAGCTCATCCCGGCTCATTTCAGGTTGAAGTGCTCACCGCACAGAATAATGCTGATCTTCTGATTGAACAGGCTAAGAAGTTTAATCCCAATGCGGTGGTTATCGGCAACGAGGATGCTTATCTGAAAGTAAAGGATGCTCTGCTTCCATTGAATATCAAAGTATTTGCCGGAGAAAATGCGCTTGAATCGGTGGTGCAGATGGATACCATCGACCTGGTGCTTACCGCTCTCGTTGGCTATTCCGGATTGAAACCAACATTAAAGGCGATTGGTGCCGGAAAGAGCATTGCACTAGCCAATAAGGAGACATTAGTAGTGGCTGGCGAATTAGTAACTCAATTAGCCAAAAGTAAGGGCGTTAATATTTTTCCGGTGGATTCAGAGCATTCAGCCATATTTCAATGTTTGGCTGGCGAGTTCCATAATCCCATCGAAAAGATTATTTTGACTGCTTCCGGTGGGCCTTTCAGAGGAATGAAGCGTGAGGAACTCATAAAAGTAACAAAGGCACAGGCACTCAAGCATCCCAACTGGACCATGGGAGCTAAAGTGACTATTGATTCCGCATCGTTGATGAACAAAGGCCTTGAGGTGATTGAAGCAAAGTGGCTTTTTGGACTGCAAACAGAACAAGTTGAAGTGGTTGTGCATCCACAATCCATTGTGCATTCACTTATTCAGTTCGAGGATGGCTCTATCAAAGCACAGCTTGGCCTTCCTGATATGCGTTTGCCGATCCAATTCGCCATGTCGTATCCGGCTCGATTGAAAAGTGATTTCCCTAGGTTTGATTTTACTAATTTCCCCGCCCTGACGTTTGAGAAGCCGGATATGGAAACTTTTCGTAATCTTGCGCTCGCATTTGATGCGCTGGCCCGCGGAGGCAATATGCCTTGTGTGCTGAATGCTGCAAACGAAGTAGCAGTGGCAGAATTTCTAAAGGATCGCATCGGGTTTTTAGAAATGTCGGATGTGGTGGAACGATGCCTGGCTAAAATGAATTATGTCGCTAGTCCTACTCTGGAGGATTATGTGAGTACGGATAAGGAAACTAGAATTAAAGCAAAAGACCTAATTAACTAATGGAAGGAATAATAATGACGGCCCAGCTCTTGCTGAGCCTTTCGATTTTGATTGCAGTACACGAATGGGGTCACTTTATCACCGCTCGTATGTTCAATATTCGGGTAGAGAAATTTTATCTCTTCTTTGACTTTCTGTTTCCGATGGCCAACGTTCTCAACTTCTCTTTGGTGAAGTTCAAGAAGGGAGACACCGAATTCGGTATCGGTTGGTTTCCGTTAGGCGGCTATGTGAAAATTGCCGGCATGGTGGATGAAAACATGGATACCGAACAGATGAAAGCTGCACCAGAGCCCTGGGAGTTTCGTTCGAAACCAGCATGGCAGCGTTTGATTGTGATGCTGGGGGGAATTATCGTGAACGTGATTGTAGGCGTGATCATTTTTATCGGGCTCGTTTACTTTTTAGGCGATACATACTTGCCGAATAAATATGTGAATACCCATGGAGGGATCAACGCACGCGAATTAGGTGTTGGTTTAGGTTTGAAAAACGGAGATCAGATTGTAAAGATTAACGGTAAAGAGTTTGAGGATTTTATGGATGTGTCCAAACCGGATGCGTTGCTTTCTGAAAAATCATACTACACCGTAGTGCGCGATGGTCAGGAAATGGAAATACCTATTCCGGAAGACTTCATCGAAAAATTTGATTCTAAGGAGGCAGCAGCAAATTTCATTTCGCCACGCATGGAGCCCGTTGTGGAACAGGTGACTGAAAACTATATGTATAAGGATAGCATCGAGAAAAAAACGATTGCCGCAACGGTAGGATTACAAAAAGGTGATCGCTTTGTTGAAGTGAACGGACAACCTGTGCAGTATTATGATGAAGTGGCTACCATCGTGAAAAGCAATACATCAGATTCCATCGCTTTTAAAGTGCAACGCGGAGCGGAAGGTATTGCATTTAAAGCCGGATACAAAGGACATGATTGGATCGGTTTTGCTAACAAGCCGATTGAAATGAAAGAGTTAGCCGTGATTAATTATGGTCTTGGTCAGTCATTAGTTTTAGGACCAGAGAGAGCATTCGGTGTTATAGTTATTCAGCTAAAGGCTTTCAAGAAAATATTCACGGGTCAGCTTTCATTTCAAAAATCACTTTCAGGCCCTATTGGTATGGCGAAGGCTTACGGTGGCACCTGGGATTGGGAACGCTTCTGGCGCATGACAGGTCTTTTATCAATGGTGCTGGCTTTTATGAACTTGTTACCGATACCTGCGTTGGATGGTGGCTATGTGGTGTTCTTACTCTATGAGATGATCAGCGGCCGCGAGCCATCAGAGAAATTCTTTGAGAATGCCATCAAAGTAGGTATGGCCATCTTGTTAGTATTGATGGTGTTTGTGTTCTACAATGATATTGCCAAGTTGATTACAGGAAGTTAGTAGCAAATTGAAAATCGTATAAAAGAAAGGGTACCGTTATGGTGCCTTTTTTGTTTTATGGATTGATCCCTCAGTGATCGAATTATTCGCGGAAGTGAAGCAAGAGTATAATTTGAATGGTTTTTGATGGCAGTTGAGCGCTCTATGACCATCGTTGCATGCTCTATCCTTATGATTGGACGTTTTATGATCATGGCAGCGTGCTCTATGGTGGTGTTAGAGCACACTATGATGATGGCAAAGTGTGTTATTGGCTTAGTAGAATAAGGTCTCTTCGAGTCTGTTCAATAACTATAGAATTCTGATCATGATAGAAGTAACCCGTTATCAATTGTTTTATTAAACGATGATTCGAACCTCGGTCTGCGAAACACAGACCGGAATTCGATCAGTATAGAAAAGATAAATTACTGTTTCCCCTTCCGAAAATCCAACGGAGGCTTGCGATCACCGATCATCGATTGGTATTTGAAATCAGGACCAACGTAATCGGCTAGTTCTTTTTTCGCTTTTCCGATAACAGAAGGATTGTTGAAGATATCAATGGCCGTCATCGCAATAATCTTAGCTGCATTGTTCATGGCTCTGAAGCCAATACTGGAACCACCGGTGGCAACGGCTTGCCAGGAGTGTGCAGGTACGCCCGGAACCCACGTGGCTGTTCCTAATCCTGCTGTCGGTACTACCCAGGTGATGTCTCCCACATCCGTTGAGGCAGGAAAGAAGCCACCGGTTTTAAAAGGTTGTACTTCTGTGGCCGATTCAAGAGGTGGTACTTTAAACGTGAGTGTGCTTTGGATTTTCTTTCCAAACGCTACTTCTTCCGGAGTATAATTTACACCGCCAACGGTTTTTAGGTTGTTATACATCAGTCGCGCGAGTGTTTCGTTGGGAACAAGATTGAAAGAGCCAGAGATCACTTCGTATTTCATCGTAGTCTCTGTGCCACTTGCTGCGCCTTCTGCTGCTTTCACAATGCGGTTCCAGATTTCTTCTACCATGCGCGCATCGGGGTGGCGCACCATATATTCTGCTTCGGCATAATCGGGTACGACATTCGCAGCCAGCCCTCCTTTATTAATCACATAATGAATCCGTGTTTCCTGCGGCACATGTTCGCGCATCAGGTTCACCATATAGTTCATCGCTTCTAATCCATCTAACGCAGAGCGCCCAGCCTGTGGTGCAGCGGCAGCGTGTGCTGATTTTCCATAAAACTTAAAAATAGTTTGTTTTATAGAGAGACACGATTGAGGACTTGCATCATTCGCACTGGATGGATGCCAATGCAATACCACATCAACATCATCAAATAAACCATCGCGCACCATGTATACTTTGGCAGAGCCACCTTCTTCTGCGGGTGTGCCGAATAGTTTTACGGTTCCTGCCTTTTGATTTTTGATCAGCCAATCTTTCAATGTAACAGCAGCGGCAACAGAAGCAGTTCCAAACAAATGATGACCGCACGCGTGGCCGGGCCCACCTTCTACTTTTATTTTTCTAATCGGTACTGAATCTTGTGATAATCCGGGTAGCGCATCAAATTCTGCCAGGATGCCAATGACCGGGCCACCGCTTCCATACGTTGCCAAAAATGCTGTGGGTATTTCTGATACTCCTGTTTTGATGACAAATCCTTCACCGCGCAAAACACCCTGTAAACGTTCTGTGCTTTGTGTTTCAAGAAAACCCAGTTCGGCATACGACCAGATATCGCTGGCCACTTTTTTATAGACTGGAAATTTCCTATTCAATTCAGTCGCAACAAATTTTTTATCGCGATCGGGTTTTATTTTAGGATTGATTTCCGTTTGTGCCTGAGCAAAGCATGCAGGCAATAGAAATGAAATGAAAAGTAATGTTTTCATGAGTTAGAATTTAGGTACGATAAGTAACTGAAAAAATGTGAGGATTGAAATCATTCTTTGATGATTTCAAATTCAACTCTGCGGTTAAGTTGTTTATGATCGTCAGTGACTTCCTGCGCAATGGGTTTGGAGCTGCCATATCCGATGGCTGTAATGTGGGAGTCGTCAATGAGAAATTGTGTGGTCAGGTATTTTTTGATGGCTTCAGCCCGTGCCTGTGATAAACGAAGGTTAGCTTCTTCTTTTCCTGCCGAATCCGTATGACCAGCTATTTTTAGTTTGAACGTGGGATGATCGATTAAAAAATTGGCAAGCTTATTAAGATCGTCATGCATGGCATCCAGAATGTTTGCTTTTCCATTTTCAAACTCTAGCGATTCAAAGGCAATCTTGCTTTCGAAAGGCTTTGCTACCTCATGAATATCTTTATTAAGATCCAGAAAAAATATTTCTTCTATGCGAAAGAATTCATCACCCTGAATAATCAAGAGGTAATTGCGTTTGTTGATCAGGTTGAAATCAAAAGTACCATCATCGAGAATAAACTTTGGTGCCACTTCTACTCCCTGATCAAGATCAATCACGGATACAATTCCTTTTTGAGGATTTCCGTTTGGATCTTTCAGCGTTCCTTTCAAAACGGTAAGCGCATTGGGTTGTGCTTCCATGGGCACAGGAAAGGAGTGCAGATCGAGATTCTTCAGATCTTCTGCCGTAGATCGTGCATAATATAGGTTTTCGGATTTCGAATCGATGGTAAAATAGTACTCACTTCCTGCACCATTCACCAGCGGCCCTGTGTTACGTGGCTCACTCCAGTTGTGTGTAAGTTTATTTGATTTATAAATATCGAACTCTCCAAAGTTTAGAGGATGTCCGTTGGAGCTGAAGTAAAGCACATTAAATGTATGATGAAAGAAAGGACTTACCTCACTGTTTACGGTATTGATAATCGGCCCTGCATTTTGTGCTTTCTGCCATAATCCATTTTTATCTTTTACAGAAAAATAGATGTCAGACAATCCAAAACTACCCACACGGTTGGATGCAAAAAACAAGGTGTCTCCGCTATGCGTTAGTGAAGGATGAGAATCCCAACCTGTACTATTTACATTAGGTCCCAGATTTTTTATGCTGCCCCAGGTTTTGTCTTCCGCTTTCATGGTAGCGACATATAGATCGCAGTTGCCTGATCCATCCGGTGCATTGCATCGTGAAAAGAAAAGATAATTTCCGTCTTCGCTGATGCAGGCCGAACCTTCGTTAAACGTACTATTGATATTTATAAATGGTTCTGCCATCGACCACCGGCCTTCCACCAAAGTGCTGTAGAAGAGGTCTTCGTTGTACGAGCCATCACTCTTTTCATTTCTTTTGGATGTGAATAACATAAGATCATCGGTATTCCCTACGGTGGGTCCATAATCTTCCTTGCGGGAATTAACATCATCGCCCATATTGAGTAAAATTGATTTTGGTGGGCGAAGCGTGTCTATATCTTTTCGGTAATCAACCAGCTGATAATAAAAATCGAGCGGAACATAGTTTTCTTTTTTGTCAGAATCCAATTGCTGATAGGATGCATAAATTTTTTTGATATCCAAACCTTGCTGATGATGTTTGAGCACTAATTTGTAAAGCAGCAATGCCTCACCGGAAGAACCGTGGGATTCTGATAGTTTTGCTAGCTTCCAGATCATGGCAATATTTCTGCTAAAATTCTCTATGCCGAAGTTTTTCACATAATCTTTTAACGCAGCATACATGGCTGCTTCATTGCCTTTACTATCAAGACTTTGTATTTTTTTCAACCTGACGGCATCATAATAAAAACCAACTTTATTCACGTTTGGGAAAGTAAATATGTCAGACTGGCTGTAGGTTGTGAGGGAGTCATTCAGTGTAATTGCGCCACCTTTTTTAAAACCTTTCTTTTCCTTTTGAGCGTATAAGGGGGTGTGGTTTCCGAATAGTGTTGCTAAAAACAACAGAATGCAGAGTTTTGGAATGCTTCCGGGCTTGTTGAATAACTTCTTCACTTCACGAAAATTGACACAATTTTAGCTGAATAGCAAAACCATGGCATACGGATTGACCCTAACACGATGCATATAAAATTAATTGGATACACCCTTTTTTTGTGTCAAATTGGCACTCTGCAAATTATGTTTAAATCTTTAGCAATAACTCCACTGGTTCAAGACGATTCGGACGAAATGATTCAATTGATCAATCCCGAACAGGAATCAGATCTTAAACCAGAGGACCTTCCGGAAGAACTT
This sequence comes from Bacteroidota bacterium, assembly GCA_947470895.1. Lineage (GTDB taxonomy): Bacteria > Bacteroidota > Bacteroidia > Cytophagales > Cyclobacteriaceae > ELB16-189. The sequence continues at coordinate 19,526 of CANIVF010000015.1, read as the reverse complement.
TCTATTCTGCCTATAAAGAATACGGTCCTGTTTCCGGGTGTGGTCATACCCATAACGGTTACACGTCAAAAATCCATTCGGCTCATCAAGAAGGCATATCAGGGCAGTCGCATCATTGGTGTAATCGCGCAGAAAAATAAACAAGCGGAAGAACCCAACTCTGATGACTTATATCGTTTTGGCACGGTGGCCCGGATTATAAAAATGCTGGTGTTGCCCGATGGAAACACCACAATCATTATTCAGGGTAAAAATCGTTTTGCGATAAAAGAGTTTTTGCAAGACGAACCCTTCATGACCGCCAAGGTGGAGTTGGAGGTAGAACCCACCCTTGATCTGGAGAGTAAAGAAGTAAAAGCACTCGTTCAATCCTTGAAAGAGGCGGCTTCAAAAATTTTAAAATTAAATCCTGATATTCCACAAGAAGCTCAGGTTGCATTGGATAATATACAAAGCACCGGATTTCTGATTCACTTCGTAGCATCGAACTTGAATGTGGAAGTGCCCGATAAACAAAAAATTTTAGAAACGAATAACATCATCGAGCGTGGCACGTTGCTGTTGCAATACATGCTGAAGGAAATTCAGATGTTGGAGATCAAGCATGAGATTCAAAAGAAGGTACACACCGACATCGATCAGCAACAACGTGATTATTTCTTGCGTCAGCAGATTAAAGTATTGCAAGACGAGTTGGGATATGATGGGCCTGATAAAGAAATTGAAAAGCTGCGCAAACGCGGAGCCGACAAAAAATGGTCGAAGGCTGCTGCCGCTCATTTCAATAAAGAATTAGATAAGCTACTTCGAATCAATCCGCAAGCGGCTGAGTTTCCTGTTGCCATGAACTACGTAGAGTTTATGCTCGACTTACCGTGGTTTGAATACACACTGGATGATTTCGATTTGAAGAAGGCGCGTAAAATTCTGGATAAAGATCATTTTGGACTTGAGAAAGTAAAGACACGCATCATAGAATACATGGCGGTGCTCAAGTTGAAGAAGGATATGAATGGACCGATCTTATGTTTGTATGGTCCTCCCGGTGTAGGAAAAACTTCTTTGGGAAAATCCATTGCTAAGTCGCTCAATCGAAATTACGTGCGCATGTCGTTGGGTGGCGTGCACGATGAGGCAGAAATTCGTGGTCATCGCAAAACCTATGTAGGTGCCATGCCGGGTAAGATTCTTGCCAACATTAAAAAAGCAAAATCATCCAATCCGGTTTTTATTTTAGATGAAATTGATAAGGTGAAATCTGATTTTCGTGGCGATCCCTCATCGGCATTGCTAGAAGTATTGGACCCGGAACAAAACAATACATTCGGTGATAATTATCTGGAAGTGGAGTATGATCTTTCCAAAGTATTGTTTATTGCAACGGCCAATTCATTGGATAGCATTCATCCTGCTTTGCGCGATCGTATGGAGATCATCGAACTAACCGGTTACACGGTAGAAGAGAAACTTCAGATTGCGATCAAGCATTTAGTGCCGAAGCAACTTACCGAGCATGGGTTGAAAGCATCTCAGGTTAAATTTTCGAAGGAGTCCTTGTTGAAAGTGATCGAGAGCTATACCAGAGAATCGGGTGTACGGAATTTGGAACGGAAGATAGGTTCGGTCATCCGAAGCATGGCAAAGTCAGTAGCCATGGAAGAAGAATTTGAAAAAGATGTAACACCTGAATTTGTAGTGAAGGTGTTGGGCGCTGAAATCTTTGATGAAGAATTATACCAGGGAAATAGTATTGCCGGAGTGGTTACTGGATTAGCCTGGACCCAAGTGGGTGGCGATATTCTTTTTGTGGAGTCGAGCTTGAATAAAGGAAAAGGTGGGATTACCATTTCCGGTCAGTTAGGCGATGTGATGAAAGAATCAGCGATGGCTGCCTTGTCATATTTAAAATCCAATGCGGAACAGCTTGGCATTGATCATCGTGTGTTTCAGCAATATGACTTGCACATACACGTTCCTGCCGGGGCTGTTCCTAAAGATGGACCTTCGGCTGGTATCACCATGTTGACTTCATTAGCTTCTATTTTTACGCAACGAAAAGTAAAAGATAAGCTGGCCATGACGGGCGAAATAACGCTGCGAGGAAAAGTTCTTCCGGTAGGAGGGATAAAAGAGAAAATACTCGCAGCGAAACGAAGTGGTATTAAGGAAATAATCCTTAGTCAGCGCAACAAACGCGACATTCTTGAAATTGAAAAGCATTATATAAAAGGGCTTACGTTTCATTATGTCGATACCGTTGATGATGTATTGAAAATTGCCCTGCTGAAGGAGAAGGTAGACAAGCCACTTACATTTGTTCTGACGGATGTGAAGGCATAGCCGTTTAATTTTCATAAACCGAATGACATGTTAGATCCAAAATATTTAACTCCCCAGCAGATTGTACAAGAGCTGGACAAATACATCATTGGTCAATACGAAGCAAAGCGCAACGTAGCCATCGCGTTACGAAATCGCTGGAGGCGCATGAGCGTGAAGTCATACATTCAAAGCGAGATTGTTCCAAATAATATCCTGATGATTGGAGCAACAGGTGTTGGTAAAACAGAAATTGCCCGAAGACTAGCCCGTATAGCTGATGCACCCTTTGTAAAAGTGGAGGCATCAAAATTTACAGAAGTGGGTTATGTAGGTCGCGATGTAGAAAGCATGGTGCGCGATCTGGTGGACCAATCGGTTAACATGGTGAAGGCGCGAAAAAAGGAAGAAGTGAAAGAGAAGGCTGCTCAAGCCGTGGAAGAAATCATTTTAGATGCATTGATTCCACCCATGCGATCAGCTGCAGCGGGATTTTCTGTTACATCAAATGATTCACAAGAGACTCCAACCAGTGATGTAGAGTTGAATGAGCGTACGCGTAATTTGTTTCGGGATAAGATAAAGAATGGTGAGCTGGAAGATCGAAAGATTGAAATCAACATCAAGCAAAATTCAGGACCGGGTGTAGGAATGATTGGTGCAGGCATGATGGACGAAGTATCCATGATGAACCTTCAGGAGATGTTAGGTGGTATGATGCCTAAAAAAGCGAAGAAGCGTAAAGTGACAGTAGGAGAAGCCAGAAAGATTTTATTGGAAGAGGAGTCGCTTAAACTCATTGATATGGATGAAGTGAAAGAGGAAGCTCTTCGTAAAGCAGAAGATGCCGGAATTATTTTTATCGATGAGATTGATAAGATCGTGTCTGGTTCCGGAAAGAAGGGTGGTGGCGGACCTGATGTGAGCCGCGAAGGAGTGCAGCGGGATTTACTTCCCATCGTTGAGGGAAGCACCGTGAACACAAAATATGGTGTAATTAAAACGGATCATGTGTTGTTTGTTGCAGCTGGAGCATTTCACACTTCAAAACCTTCTGATCTTATTCCTGAATTGCAAGGTCGTTTCCCCATTCGTGTAGAGCTCACCAATCTTACTCAGGATGACTTTGTACGCATACTAACAGAACCGAAAAATGCGTTAACCAAACAATATAAGGCATTGTTTGAATCTGAAGGTGTGCAGTTAGATTTTTCAGACGATTCTATTATTGAGATTGCCCAGGCAGCATTTGATATAAACGCAGAGGTTGAAAATATTGGAGCACGTAGATTGCATACAGTGATGAGCAAGTTGCTGAATGAATTTTCATTTGACGTGCCAGATAAAATTCCAACCCATTCTCAGATTGCCATTACGAAAGAAATGGTGAAAGAGAAATTAAGTGGTCTGGTGAAGAACAGGGATTTGAGTGAGTATATATTATAGCGGATGATCCGTTACTTTTTTGTTTCAGTTCTATTTTTAATAGCCACTAAAGCTACTGCCGCCCAGCATTTTTCTGATACGCTTCGCAATGAGTATATCGAAAAATTTCCGGATAAGTTTTTTATCTGGCCTCACTTTAAGAAGCGCTCACTTTCCTTTGATATTCGTGATGGGAACAATGAAAAAATTAATTACAAACCGAACAACTCATTTAGTTTAGGTGTTGGAGTTTATCTGTTTGAAATCACGGCCGAAATCTCTTTTGCCATGCCTATTAATGACAAGAGTCAGAGCACGTATGGATCTACCGAGGCGCGTGAATTTCATGCTAACTTTCTGGGCAACAATTGGGGTGTTGATGTTTTTCGACAACAGTACACTGGCTTTTATTTTGCAGACACCTCGCGCCCATCCTCGGGTGTGGTTATAAAACGTCCTGATATTGATTTGACGAATACCGGTGTTAATGGAATTTATGCATTCAATGTAAAGAGCTTTTCATTACGCGCAGCATACAACTATTCTGAACGCCAGATAAAAAGTGCAGGGTCAGTCATTATCACGGGTAATCTGAACAAATTCAAACTTTCGGCCGATTCTGTTATTCTAACCAAACAATATGATCCGCAAGCTGCTACTGCTGATTTACTTCTGATGCGATATACCACGTTGAGTATTGCGGGTGGTTACACGTATACCCTGGTTTATCGTTCTTTCTTTTTAAATGGTGCTTTGTCACTTGGCCCAGCGCATAACTGGATCGCCTATAGTAGACCCGGAGGAAAAGAAAATTTTGATATTGCTGTTAACACGTATAGTGATATCCGTTTTTCTTTGGGATATAACAGCGATCGTATTTTTGGAGGAATGAGTTTAGTAACGCAATCGCGCTACATCCGATTTGACGAGATTCGGTTTACCAACACCAACACATTTGTCAAGTTAATGATCGGTTACCGATTCAATGAATTTGGCGTTTTGAAGAAGAGAGCCAAAGATTACATTCCGCTCAACCTTCGCTAAGCGAGTATTATCTCCTCACCAACTTAAAAGCAAGATTCCTTCCATGTCTCTGCATGATGGCCATGTTGATCCAGCTCAATGCAAATTTTTCAAGCAACTCAACTTTGTCATCACCGCCAAAATCGTAGCAAGTGGCAAAGCCAATGTCTTTGGCTAATTGCCCGGCCACTTGTTTTGCTTTCTTACTATTGCCGGCAGCAAACATGTCAATGCCCTCCCCATGATAGTTGGGATTGAGCATGTTTTCAAAGCCGGTAGAGTTAAAGCATTTTACAAGATCCTGTGCTTTCGAAATTTCTTTAATTGCATCATAAGCTGTGGCATAAGGCGCTGGCTTTGTACGGATAGAATTAGTAGTGTCGATGATCACTTTATTGGATACATTGCCCAGTTGTGGAATTAAATCTAAGACAGCTTCCGGTGGTGTTGTGATCACAATCACAACGGCATTGATGGAAGCATCGGCTACGGTATTCAATTTTGCTTCAGGTATCAATGCCAATACTTTTTGTGTTTTGGGCGATTGGGGATCGCGCACGCCAAAGACAACCTCGTGCCCTGCATTTAACCATCCTTTGCCCAAGGCAGAACCAACGTTGCCAGAACCTATGATTGCAATTTTCATGCTTACGGATTTAACGTAAAGTCAACGGAGATTTTTGTATTCAACACCTTTGAGATCGGGCAATTTGCTTCGGCATCAGCTACTAATTCAGCAAACTTAGGCTGATCGATACCTTTTACCGTGGCAGTTAAGATTAAATGAGATTCTGTTAATACACCATCCACAAAATTTATTTCACATCGCGTTTCCAGCAGATCGGGAGTAAAGCCTGCTCCACCTAAGTTGAAACTAAGTTTCATCGTGAAGCATCCGGCATGGGCCGCTGCAATCAATTCTTCAGGATTAGTGCCAATACCTTGTTCAAAACGACTGGTGTACGAGTATTGGGTTTTGTTTAACACGGTACTTTGTGTGGTCAGGTTTCCTTGTCCTTCTTTTCCACTTCCTTGCCAGATGGCTGTTGCTGATCTTTTCATATTGGTTTTTTTAATGTGCTTTAAATTACAAATACTTATTGCTTCGGACAATATCTCAAGTGCATTCAATTCTGGGTAGCTACTGATTCGTGAATGATATTTTTTGGAATAAAATACAAGAGGGGCGCAATGAGAAAAATTATAAACGAGATGTTTACTGAAACAAATGCGATCACGGCAGCAAATAAATATAGGGTCATGCCTAACCAGTTTTTTCGCTTGGCGGAAATCATTTGATTTTTTGGAATGGATTCATGCACCAATTTCACTTTTCCGGATACATAATTTCTAATCAGCGTAAAGCCTGATGCATTGGTAAAGAAAATGATTCCATAAACAAAGCTTGCGTGTGGTAATAAGGGATTTGATCCAATGAAATTGGTGGCAAATGGAATCAGACTCATCCAGAATAAAAGATGTATGTTTAGCCATAGTAATTTTCTATTGGCATATTTTATCTGGTGAAACAACTGATGGTGGTTTACCCACATGATGGCCAGCATCAAAAAACTTAACGTATAGGAAATAAATTTCGGCACAAGTGGTTTGATATCTTCCCAAAGGGTTTGTTCGGTTGGCAGGCTGGTGAACTTCAAGTCAAATACCATTACTGTGATTATAATAGCTATTACGCCATCACTAAACGCCTCCAGTCTTCCTGTTGATATAGCGGGTTGATTTTCCATCTTATAACAAGAACCCTTTTTGCGATTCTATTTTGTTTGGTAAGTCTGTGTCTCCCAGCATTTCTTTTAAATCTCTTTCTATTGTGTTACAAAGTGCTGTCATGGGAATGTCAGTTATCTTATTTTCAAATGGGTCTTCATTTACTTCTCCTACTTTTCCCATGGTGGCAAACACATAGGCCAACAGGATAGAAACAGGAATCATGAGGTAATCAATATTCATTTTTGAAAAATCAGCGATCAGTGAAAACGGCAAAACCACCATGAAGACAACCAAAAAGAGGCGTGTAAAGAAGTCGTATTGCTTGAGTAATGGCGTATTCTTTATTCGTTCACAGGAACCCTGGAAGTTGTTAAAGCCTGCCAGAGTAGGCTCCAGGCTGATATTGTCGAATCCTCCTAATATTTCTTCTTTTATTCCTTCTTTGATGCGAATTCCTTGTTGCAGTAATAATAGGTTAGGCAGGTTGTATTTTTCTTTCTGTTGATCAAGCTCGGCTTCTGATAGCAGATGCTTGTATTCATCTGGTGTATGTTGTTTTCGTAAATGCAACCGAAGGGTATGGGCGAATGCGATCTGGCGGTAGATCATTTCCTTTTTATAAACGGATACTTTTTCGGATGTTGATTTGCCTGTGGCAACCGCATTATCTGCATTGGCGATAATTTGTCTTGCAAAGATCCTACTGTTTGTTGATGATGTTACCCCAGACAGTTCTTGCCTCCCACCATCGAGAATAGGCGGTATTATTTCTAAAGGCAATAAAAATGGCTAACGCACTGCCCAGTATACCAACTATTGAAATGGGTATGGCGATGGTTGCAATCTGAGTGTGATGCAGCAGATAAACGCTCACCGAAACAACAGTGGCCATCAGTAATTCAGTTTTTACATACTGAATTATTTTTAACGGATTAAAATTTCTTTTTAGAATCATACATTGATATCAAAATTCATGTCGCAGGAATATACCTAGGTTGCTTAGTGCAGAGTAGGTTGTGTTACCTGACTGACTAAAATCACCGCCTGCACCAAATTGCCAGTCGGTCATTTTTAAACCTAAGCGAATTCGCTGGATCAAGTTTCGCAAGCCGTTACTTTCTGTTGGAAAGGCGTTGATACTTTCTATCTGAGTAAATAGATTTAATCGTTCAGTAAGTTTAGGTGTATACCTTACAAGCATAAATACATCTATTGTTGGTTTGGAAGTTGTCTCCATCACCACCCAGCTAAAAATGGTAAGCTCCTTCTTTATGTGTGCGTATTGTATTCCGGCTTTGGCATAAGTACCGCGATTCAATATTTGCGCTACAGTAACCGGGGCGAAACCTTTTAGCGCTGGAGCGCTATAGCTTATGGCTTCAGTAAATCCGAACTGAGGAAGAATTGTGGAACTCGTCAGCTCGTAATCTAAACTGGTTCTATTGCGATTGAAGAATAGAAATTTTGAGTTTTCCTTTTGCTTATTCTTAAAGTATTTGAAAAACATGATATCGATCGTTGTCTTTTGGTGTCCTGCAAAAACTTCAACCGGGATCTGTCCAAAAACATCGATCATGAAAAATGCCAGAAAGATCACGAAAATATTTCTCCTCATCATAAATAAATTCATATGTGGCGATCACCACATCTTTTGTGTGTCCTAATTATTTTGATAGTTGCTCCATGACTAATTCCGCGGCAGCGGCACCACTGTTTTGTTGTTGCCCGGTAATCAGATTACCATCGGCTATGGCGTATGATGAAAAAGGAGCCGCCACCTTAAACGTGGTGTTTGCAATTTTTCTGGCTTCATCTTCAATCCTGTAAGGTTGAATTTTCATTCCTACGGCCTGATCTGCAAATTCCTCTTCTGCGGAAGCAAAACCTGTCCATGTTTTTCCTTTTACCAGTAATTCACCATTGGTTTTTTTTGCTTCTAATAATAGCGTGGTTGAGTGACAAACTGCAGCCGAAGGTTTGCCGGCTTCATAAAAAGAGGTGAATAGTTTTTCAAGATCTTTATTACCTCGAAATGTGTACATCGGCCCTTGTCCGCCCACTAGAAAGATAGCAGCATAGTCAGCTTGCTTAATCTCTGATATTTTCTTGGTGTTGGTCAGCATATCAGTAAATGATTTTTGCTGGAGATAACCTAACGAGATCACATCATGCTCAGAGTAACCACTTGCATCAGTTGGATTTGAGTAACCATCCATTTCAAGTTTGCCTCCTTCAGTGGATGCCAGTTCTACTTCGTAACCAGCTTCCTGAAATACTCGCAACGGGTGTGTTAATTCGGCAGCCCAGAACCCGATCGGCCAACCTGTTTGCTTTGAAACTGCTGGACTGCTGGCCACCATGAGAATTTTCCCTTTGAGGGCACTCCATGAAAATGAACATAGCTCTGTACTTCCTTAATCTGATTCATATTGAACTTGTTTACTGTTGAATGACGAGTCAAAATTCATTCAATATGATACCTTTGACAATATACTTACCCAATTGGTAGATACACACTAATTGGAAAGAAATGGATAAATACATTAATTGCGATTATGCCGGAATTTTTATACAACAAGAAACTCTATTATAACCCGGTAGAATTTGCCATGGGCCGGATCGGGGGCACGTGGAAGATGCCGATTTTATGGCGGTTAAAAGATAAGACTCTTCGCTATGGAGAATTGAAAAAAGACATTCCCCATATCACTCACAAAATGTTGACTAGTCAGTTAAGGGAGTTGGAAGAAGAAGACTTTATCAATCGAAAAGTCTTTCCCGTGGTTCCGCCTAAGGTGGAATATTCTATTACCGAGCGGGGGAGAAGATCCATACAGATCATCGAATCGATCAGAGCCTATGGATTAGAACTGATGGATGAGTTTAAAGTGGAGCACAAGAAATAGCTACTCTTTTTTACTTTTAGGGAAATCCAAAAAATCAAGTTTGCCACAACCAAAACGAGCATCTTTCCATTGATCAATCTTTAAATGTGCTTTCACAATTCCGCAAGTTGGAATATTGTCGATGGATTCGTTCAGTAGCATATTGGCAAACTCCGTCAGGCCCGGATTATGACCAAATAGCAATACCACTTCTTCCTCATCACGATCGCGGTCTTTTAATTCCTGGATCACGGTAAGAATCTGATCTTCATCCGCATGATAAAGGCGCTTGTCGATTTTTATTTTGTCTTTGTCAAAGTCCAGAATTTTAGCAAACTCCTTGCACGTTTCCAGCGCACGTGTAGCCGGACTCGCTATCATGAAATCAGGAGCAACCCTTTTTTCCTTCACCCGCTTTGCCATGTTCGGAGCATCTTTTTTACCCCGTTTGTTCAGGGGCCGTTCAAAGTCATCCAGTTCTGGATCATCCCAGCTGGACTTAGCATGACGAATTAGATATAAGGTCTTCATAAGATGAATAAATTTAATCAAAGCTACTCGTATCTTTGTCATTTGGATATGGAAAACAGATCCCTTAAAAAGCGAATTAAGTACACCTCGTTATACTTCTTTATCAGGTTTCTGATTTTTGCTTCGAACGTATTGCCCAGAAAGGTATGGTTATTTTTTTGCGGGTGGCTCGGAAAGATTGCCTATGTCGTTTCTCCTAAGCCGCGTGAGCGTGTGATCTATCATTTGAGTCTGGCTTTCGGAAATGAAAAATCACCCCGAGAGATTCTTGCCTTGAGCAGGCATGTTTTTGTCATGCTTGGAAAAAATGCAGGTGATATTTTACGATCATTAAAAGTGCGTGACCTTTCTGATCTTAATAAATTTCTAGTGACGCACGGGCTGGAGAATTATGAAAGAGCATTTGCCAAAGGAAAAGGGGTAATGTTTCTCACGTCACATCTTGGAGCATTCGATCTTCAGATCACCAACATGGCGTTGCGCGGATTGAACCCGAACATCGTTGGTACCGCATTAAAAGACGAACGATTGAATGAATTACTCTGGCAATACAGAAATGCGTATGGCGCTGTGGCGATAGAGCGTGGTAAAGAGAGCGTGCGATTATTTAAAGTGTTAAAATCAGGTGGATCGATTGCCATTCTTATCGATCAGGACACCAAAGTGAAAAGTCGGTTTGTAGATTTTTTTGGGATGAAGGCAGCCACACCTATTGGCGCAACCGTGTTGGCATTGCGCACAGGAGCAGCGGTGGTGCCCACCTATATTTATTTAGATCAAGATGGAATGCAGCATATGCATATCCTTCCGGAAATACCATTGGTAATTACCGGTGATGATGAAATGGATCTGATAGTTAATACACAAAAATTCACCAACTTCACTGAACAAATTGTGCGTGAACATCCTGAACAATGGGTGTGGATGCACGAGCGATGGAAGACCAGACCTGGTGAAGAAATTGCTTAATGATTTAAAACGTATGAGAAGATTACTTATTCTACTTGCGCTAAGTTTGACAACACTATCCTACGCACAGGTTTCGAAAATCGAAAAGAAGATCACGGCTGCCATAGATGTCAACAACAGCAGTGCATTGAAGCTACTGGAGGAAGTAGTGAACATTAACAGCGGCTCTATGAATTTTGAAGGCGTACAAAAAGTGGGGCAAATGTTCAAAGCACGATTAGATGCATTGGGTTTTGAAACCAAATGGGTTGACGGAAAACCCTTTGGTCGTGCAGGTCATTTAGTAGGTTACCATACCGGCAAGGGTACCGGAAAGACTCTTTTGCTCATCGGTCATTTGGATACGGTGTTTGAATTAACAAGTTCCTTTCAAAAATTCGCCATGATCAATGATTCAACCGCCACTGGCCCTGGTGCCAGCGATATGAAAGGCGGTGATGTCATGATTATTTATTCCCTGGAAGCGTTAAAGCAAGCAGGTGTTTTAAAAAGTATGAACATCATTGTGGTGATGACTGGGGACGAAGAGTTAAGTGGTCGTCCATTAGAACTTGCACGCAAGGATTTGATTGAAGCAGCAAAGCAGGCAGACATAGCACTGGGAATGGAAGATGGTGACAGCGATCCAACAACAGGAGTTATTTCAAGAAGAAGTTCATCCGGATGGGAATTAACCGTAACGGGTTTGCCCGCTCACTCATCTCAGATATTTACATCTACGATTGGAGCGGGTGCTATCTACGAAGCATCCCGAATCTTAATTGGATTTTATGAAAGGTTATCAATAGAAAAAGATTTAACATTTAATCCGGGAATGATCCTTGGTGGTTCTGATATTCAGCGCGACTCCATTTTAGATGGTGGTTCATCTTTTGGAAAGGAAAACATTGTAGCGAAGCAAGCAGTAGTAACCGGAGATATACGTGCTATCTCACCAGAACAATTGAAGATGTCGCAAGATGCGATGCAACAGATTGTATCGAAACATCTTCCTCAAACCAATGCTACATTAGCTTTTGATGAAGGTTATCCACCATTGGCTCCAACAGATGGAAATAAAAAACTCTTAGAGTATTACACCAAAGTGAGTGAAGATCTTGGCTTGGGAAGGGTAATAGCCGTCAATCCACGCGATGCAGGTGCTGCTGATATTTCATTTACTTCCGGTTATGTGGATATGGCCATTGATGGCTTAGGACTTTTTGGAGGTCATGGCCATACGGATAAAGAGTATGTAAACCTCAATTGGCTGCCAAGACAAACCAAACGCATAGCTTTATTGATGTATCGGCTTACACAAAACCCGGTCATTAATAGGAAGTAATAATCCTTCTCCACATTATGTAGAAGGTCTCCTGTGACTTAACAAAGAGGTTAGTATTATAGAAATAAAAATCTATGAGCTGCCTGAGGAAACTGTGCTCGGCTGAACTAAGCAAGAGCTCTATGGCAGACATTTCCTTCTTGCTACTTTCCTTCTTCTTAATGACAACCTTGATCAAAAATGAAAAAGGTCTCATGCTGATGTTGCCTCAATGATCGGATCTGATAAATACCTCTGAAGTAAACGAGAGGAATATTTTTACGATAGAGATCAATGCCGAAAATAATTTTCTGGTTGAAGGTGAGCAAAGAACTTCCCTTTCACGAGTGAAAGATGAGATTAAAAAATTCATTCTTAATGATGGTGTGGTGAATACGCAATCTGAAAATACCACTAAAGCTGTAATGTTTCTTAAAACAGATCGCAGTACCAACCACGAAGCGTTCATCACATCATTGGATGGAATACAAGGTGCCTCATTTTTAGATCTATGCAGAGCGTGCTCAGATGCCCGTAAAGAAATTTCGGGAGTTGGATTTGAACGATCCTGATGCAAAGAAGATTTACGATAGCGCGCGCGAAGGTATACCGATGAATATTTCATTGGAAAAAACACACGCTTACAAAATCTTAAACTATTCTTTAAAAATGAAGTAGACACCATGAATCACAAAAAAGAATCCAATTAAATGATTCAAACGAAAGGTTACTGTTTTGAAAAATAAAAGAGAGAAGCCAACAAACACCGCAAGCGTAATTACTTCCTGAATGACTTTGAGTTCAACTAATGAAAATGGTCCGCCATAGTTTTTAAATCCTATTCGGTTAGCCGGCACATGAAGGATGTATTCAAACAACGCAATACTCCAGCTGATTATCATAATAGTGATTACCGGCAGACGGGCACTCCACTTCATTTCCTTAAACTTCAAATGACCATACTACGCGAGGGGCATGAAGGTATTCGATAGCATAAGGAGAAGTATGGTGCAGAAGGCTCTCATGAAATTAGTATCAAGATGTTAGACATAACACATAGGATTTCTCTTCTAATGTCTTACTACTTAAGCCCTATGTCTATTTAACAAGCTTCTTATACTTAATCCGATGCGGCTGATCATCGCCCAGGCGCTTCTTCTTGTTCTCTTCGTATTCACTGAAGGTTCCTTCAAACCAGAACACTTGCGAATCACCTTCAAAGGCAAGGATGTGGGTACATACGCGATCGAGGAACCAACGGTCATGAGAGATGATTACGGCACAACCCCCAAAGTTTTCCAATGCTTCTTCTAAGGCACGAAGTGTGTTTACATCCAGATCGTTAGTCGGTTCATCCAATAGTAACAAGTTGCCGCCTTGCTTCAAGGCAATGGCTAAGTGAGCGCGGTTGCGCATACCACCAGATAGTTCTTTTACTTTTTTCTGCTGATCGTTTCCACTGAAGTTGAACTTGCTTACATAGGCGCGTGAGTTAATTTCTTTTCCACCCACCATAATCAATTCCAATCCACCGGTGATGGCTTGCCACACAGTGTCTTCTGGTTTCAGGTCATCGTGTTCCTGATCTACATATGCAATCTTTACTGTTTCACCTACTTCAAATGTTCCTGCATCTGGCTTTTCAATACCAGTAATCATTTTGAAGAGTGTAGTTTTTCCAGCTCCGTTGGGTCCGATGATTCCAACGATGCCTGCTGGAGGAAGAGACAACGTTAGATTTTCATAAAGCAGTTTGTCGCCATACGCTTTTGATACGCCATTGGCCTCAATCACTTTGTTTCCGAGACGCGGGCCGGGTGGAATAAAGATTTCCAGTTTTTCTTCTTTCTCGCGGTTCTCCTGACTGATCAGTTTCTCATAGTTACTCAAGCGTGCTTTTCCTTTCGCCTGTCGTCCTTTCGGATTCATGCGTACCCATTCCAACTCGCGCACTAATGCTTTTTGTCTTTTCGATTCCGATTTTTCTTCCTGGGCTAATCGCTTTTGCTTTTGATCGAGCCAGCTTGAATAATTTCCTTTCCAGGGAATGCCTTCGCCTCGGTCCAATTCCAGAATCCATCCCGCTACATTATCGAGGAAATAACGGTCGTGCGTCACCGCGATGATCGTTCCTTTATATTGACGTAAGTGTTCTTCCAACCACTGCACAGATTCTGCATCTAAGTGGTTAGTCGGTTCATCCAACAGAAGAACATCTGGTGTTTGTAATAACAACCTGCAAAGGGCAACCCTTCTTTTTTCACCACCGGAAAGATGTTCCACTTTTGAATCAGGCGGAGGACAGCGCAGTGCATCCATGGCGCGCTCCAGCATGTGGTCAAGTTCCCAGGCGTTTACTGCATCCAATTTTTCCTGAACTTCTCCCTGGCGCGTGATGAGTTTATCCATCGCATCAGGATTTTCAAGCACAGCCGGATCTCCAAACTTTTCGTTAATGGCTTCAAATTCTTTTAACAGTGCCACGGTATCTTTTACCCCTTCTTCTACAATTTCTCTTACCGTTTTGGTTTTGTCCAATTGAGGTTCCTGTTCTAGGTAGCCCACTGAATATCCCAAATCTGAAACTACTTCACCTTGAAATTCTTTGTCGATGCCGGCAATAATGCGCAGCAAAGAGGATTTACCCGATCCGTTAAGACCGAGCACCCCGATTTTGGCACCGTAAAAAAAGGATAGGTAAATGTTCTTGAGAACTTGCTTGTTGGGTGGGTAGATCTTGCTAACACCCGTCATTGAAAAAATTATTTTTTCGTCTGCCATGAAGTAAAAGTGAATTTAGAGCCACAAATATGGCGTTTTTAAGTCAATAGTCCACAGTAAAGAAACAGCGCTTAAATCGGCACCCAAGGTTATTTTGTTAAATCAATAACTATCGACCGATGCCTATTGACTATGGTCTAATTAATTCTATTTTTGCGACAAATTTAACAGGGAGGACAACACTATGTATTGGACACTTGAATTAGCCTCGTACCTAGAAGATGCGCCTTGGCCGGCCACAAAAGATGAGTTGATTGATTTTTCAATCCGCTCAGGAGCACCTTTGGAAGTTGTAGAAAACCTTCAGGAACTGGAGGATGACGGTCAGCCTTATGAAAGCATTGAAGAAATTTGGCCTGACTATCCCACTAAAGAAGATTTCTTCTTTAATGAAGATGAGTATTAACGTCTGAATGAATTTACATGTCATAGAGAGGTAGGTGAAAACCGGCCTTCTTTGTTTATATAGATTTTGAATTGAGCAATGCTTCGGCAACAATCAAATCTTCAGGCGTAGTGATCTTGATGTTCTCATAACTTCCTTCGAAAAGAGAAATCACATGGCCGGATCGTTCGGCTACACTCGCATCATCGGTGAGACTCGCGTCTTCCTTCATTTCATATGCTTGCTTGATTAAAGCAATATCAAAAGTTTGTGGTGTTTGAATTAACCTGAAGCGTGAACGATCCACCGCTTTGGTGTTATCCTGATCGGTCATGCGGATTGAATCTTTTAAACGCACAGCTGCCACTGCGGATTGGTGCACAGCGGCTAAATGAAATGAAGCACCAATGATATCCTCACTCACCAAAGGGCGAACCCCATCATGAATGGCTACTATACCCGGACCTTCAATTTTGCTTAGTCCGTTCTTTACAGATTGAAAACGAGTCTCTCCGCCTTTTTGTAAAACGATGGGCTTATTGAAATTGAATTTCTTACGGATAGTTTCCCAAATTTCGAAATCATCTTCCGGGAGAACTAACACAATTTCAATTTTTTCAGAATAGCGATAGAAAGCCTCGATGGTATGAAGCAAAATGGGTTTCCCCTTTAATTCGAGAAACTGCTTTGGTAGCTTCGTCTTAATTCGAGTGCCCTTGCCTCCGGCTAAAATCAGTGCATATTCTTTATTGTTCATGGGGTTACCCTTTGCTTGTTAAGATGATATGCTATGGTGGTTAATCTCGTGAAGTAGGTTGATTCCACACCATTTCATAGATTTACAAAATTACTTTTTTCCCGTTATGATGCTGATTCGAATGTTGCTATTGGCTTTTAATGTGGCTGTGGTGACTTATCTCATCTACCGGCTGCTCCAGATTTATAAATCGGATGGAGACCAGAAGAATTGGAACATTGGGATTGGAATTTTTCTTTTGCTTGTACCCATCACGATGTTATTCGGGTTTATTAAGCCTACACCGATCTATCTGTTCTTATATCCCGTGGCCATCTCACTTCACTTATACCTAATCCGAAATTCTTGATTAGTTCTATACCTAAAATAAAAATGCCTGATGAAGAATCAGGCATTTTTACTTTTTAGTAGAAAATCCTTTAGAGAATCAGCATCGCATCGCCATAGGTAAGGAACTTATACTTTTCCTTCTTGGCCGTTTCATAGGCTTTCATCACCAGATCAAAACCACCGAAGGCGGCAGTCATCATTAATAAAGTGGACTCAGGCTGATGGAAGTTAGTAACCATAGCGCTGCAAATCTTGAAATCGTAAGGAGGGAAGATGAATTTATCTGTCCAGCCTTCACGCTCTTTTAATCTGTTGTTTGCTGATACAGCGGTTTCTAATGAGCGCATCGTAGTAGTGCCAATGGCACACACCTTATTTTTATTATCAAGAGCCTGGTTAACAATTTTCACGGCATCAGAGCCAACAATAAAATTCTCTGAATCCATTTTATGCTTGGTCAGATCTTCCACATCTACTGCGCGGAATGTTCCCAAGCCAATGTGTAGTGTTACGAAGGTCATATCAACACCTTTGATCTGCAAACGCTTCATCAATTGTTTGGTGAAGTGCAAACCAGCTGTTGGCGCAGAAACCGCTCCTTTATTTTTTGCAAAAATGGTTTGGAACCGCTCTTTGTCAGCCGCCTCTACTTTTCTTTTGATGTATTTTGGAAGCGGAGTTTCTCCCAGGGTTTCAACAATCTTATCGAAGGCAGCAGAGTCCCCATCAAATAAGAAACGGATAGTGCGTCCTCTGGATGTTGTGTTGTCAATAACTTCAGCAACTAAATCGCCTTCTCCAAAATAAAGTTTATTGCCTACACGGATTTTGCGGGCAGGATCAACCAGCACATCCCACAAATGCATTTCTGCATTGAGTTCGCGCAAAAGGAAAACTTCAATTTTAGCACCGGTCTTTTCTTTGCGGCCATAAAGGCGAGCCGGAAACACCATGGTGTCGTTGCCCACCATCACATCACCTTCTTTAAAGTAATTGACGATGTCCTTAAATACTTTATGTTCAATTTTTCCAGTGTCTTTGTGGATCACCATCAAACGCGAATCATCTCTGTTTTCGGCAGGATGGTTTGCAATTAAACTATTGGGTAGGTCAAATTTGAATTCAGATAACTTCATAAGCTTACGGGCTTTGTGCCCTTTTAGAAAGGGCTGGTTTATAATTAAGGACGCAAAAGTAAGAATTTGTTTCGTTCCTCAAGAAAATTATTTTAGGGTTTTAGTAACAATCCACTCATGTAAAAGTCATCACATGCGAATGAATTGAGCTTTTCGATTTATATTGATAATCCTTTGAAAGGATTCGTCAAAAATCGATGTTTATTGCAACCTGAAATCGATAAAACCGCGTTTAACCTTCATGCTTACCATTCGATTAATCTTTGAAAGTTTAGGATTTGCCTTCAAGGCATTGAAATCCAACTTATTGCGCACGATTCTTTCTCTATTAGGAGTAACCATCGGTATTTTCTCCATCATCGCAGTGCTCACTTTGGTGGACTCGCTGGAGAAAAATATTCGCGATAGTTTTAATTTTTTGGGTAGCAATGTGGTTTATGTTGGCAAGTGGCCCTTCACGGGAGGTAATGGTCGCGATTGGTGGAAGGATTACATTAACAGACCCAATGTATCGTATTCTGAATACAAGTTTCTGAAGGCGAACATGAAAACTGCCAAGACGGTATCGATCTATGCCGTTTCTGGTAATATTACTGCTAAGGCAAAGAACAGCAGTATTAACCAATTGAATTTGCGCGGTGCCGGACTAGATTTCGATCAGATTTTTGACATGAATATTATAAATGGCCGATATCTGACCAACGATGAAATTGAAGGTGGTCGAAATGTAGTAATTCTGGGATATGAAGTGGCAAACTCACTCTTCCCTAAGGAAGACCCTATCGGGCAACAGGTAAAAATTAAAAATCTAAAGTTTAATGTGGTTGGGGTTTTAAAGAGGGAAGGAGAAAGTTTTATTGGAACACCGAGCAATGATTTTGGATGCATTATTCCCTATGAGGCGTTTAGAAAATTGTATCAAACAGGCACGGGCCGTTGGAATGAACTAGGATCATCGGTTGGATTGAAAGGCTTTGATACTGACATCGGGCTAGTTGAGCTCGAAAATGAAGCACGCGGTCTTATGCGAGTAAAGCGCGGCTTGAAACCAATTCAAAAAGACAATTTTGCTTTGAACCGTCCGGAAGCCATTGCCAACGCGATCGGTAGTGTGTTTGATGTATTGAGTGTAGCCGGGTGGATCATTGGTGGATTTTCCATGTTGGTGGGAGGGTTTGGTATTGCCAACATTATGTTTGTTTCAGTGAAGGAAAGAACCAGTGTCATTGGCTTGCAGAAATCTTTAGGCGCGAAAAACTACTTTATCTTGTTTCAGTTTTTGTTTGAGTCCATCTTTTTAAGTTTGATTGGCGGCTTATCAGGACTCCTTCTGGTGTATTTGCTAACACTTATTCCATTTGGAAGTCTTCAGGTGATTTTATCGATTAAAAATATTGTGCTCGGCCTTGGTGTTTCTTCCGTAATCGGATTGGTAGCAGGAATTGTTCCTGCAGCTATGGCAGCTCGTCTCGATCCGGTGATTGCTATCCGTGCCACTTAAAAAAATGAGTTCAAATGAATAAGGCCTGAAAACTATTTCAGGCCCTGTTTTTTTATAGAGTGCTAATTAATTATTCCTTTTAGTTATCCTTTCTCTTCTTTGGTTGCAGCACCTGAATTAATTTTTTCTTTGATGTTTTTCTCTAACTCTTCCATCAATTCCGGATTGTCTTCAATTAACTGTTTTACAGTATCGCGACCCTGACCAAGTTTGTTGCCATTGTAAGAGAACCAGGAACCTGATTTTTGGATCACGTTCAATTCCACACCTAGGTCAACAATCTCACCTGATTTAGAGATTCCTCTTCCATACATGATATCGAACTCAACCACTTTGAATGGAGGTGCAACTTTGTTCTTCACCACTTTCACCTTCACACGGTTTCCTGTGATATCATCTGGAGATTCTTTGATCTGGCCAATTCTGCGAATGTCTAATCGAACGGACGCA
>CANIVF010000014.1 GCA_947470895.1 Bacteroidota bacterium | reverse complement strand
GCAATCAAAGAATCCTCAAACTATCATTGGCCATGAAACGAAGAGAATGGTTTACTGGGCTTTGGATGAATAATAACTCAATCAAAACACCCTTAAGTTTTACCTTCTAATGACAATTCCGGGATAAATAAAAAACGAGGCTGTCTTTTTGAGACAGCCTCGTTTTTTTATGAATTGACCCTCACCAGATGTGCTTTTGAGCTGCCTGGTTGATGACCTTCATTACCAATCGGTATGACGGAAGTGGCCTGGGGTAAGGCAGCATTTGAAACCTGAGCCTTATGTGAGATCTGTGTACGAGGGAGTAGCCAAACGGCAATACCATGCATTTTAGCCCATATCATTTTTTAGTTTTTCCGTAGATATCCCGTACCTATTTAGATACGGGATATCTACGGGTTATATACGGGATATATACGGGATATCTACGGGAAAACTCCGATTGTGTCTAGTCCTAAAATAGCTATACAGGTTTAACAAATAGTCCTGACCCTGCCATACAGCTTAGTTGTGTAATCCTGGCTATAGCCCGCTCATTCCACTCACGCACTTTGGTGGGCTATGGATGTGGCCGGGATGCGAAAAACCGATGTGTAACGGTTAGCTATTGTCTAAAAGACACAGAACGGGATGAAAGTGGCCACTGAGTGATCACCTATTTATTTACGAATTACGATGCATTCCAAAACTTGCGCCTATTCCTTAGTTTTGGAGGTATAGGCGCAACAAAAAGTGTGTTATGATGCATTATTATGACAAAACTCACCGGGGGGCGTTACACCCTATTGGCTGAAAAAATACTTCCGCTGTTGCGGGAGTATAATAAGAAGTACCGTCCGGAGGAATACCTTTTTGAAGGCGAGGGCGGAGGACAATATAGCGAGCGCAGCATGCAGACCGTAGTTAAAGAGGCCTTACTGCGGGCGAATGTAAAGAAGTACGCCACCGTGCACACGCTGCGGCACAGTTTTGCCACGCACTTGGTGGAAAATGGCACAGACTTGCGCTACATTCAAAACCTGCTTGGGCACAGCAGCAGCAAGACGACAGAGGTTTATACGCACGTGACCAGCAAATCACTTAACGGCATAAAAAGCCCACTGGACAACTCGGATATTTAGGCGCAAATGAGTAGCATTAGGTAACGAGATCATAAGTTTCTGTGCGTTGTGCCAATGAAGAAATAGTCACCAGCAGGAGTGTGAACAGGGCTAAATTTTTCATGATGTAATTTACTATTTTGTTTTCACGGATGGGAAAGATATTGATTCAAAGTAGGCGCTATTGTTTTGCTAAAATGGTAACTTGGCTTATCAAACTTCTTGCCACGGTGAATTCGTGTGATCCGTATGAAAAAAATATTCATCATTCCCTTTCTTATTGTTTCGCTTTCTTCCTTTGCTCAGGATGACTGGTTCACCAAAGCCATGGCTGAAACAGGCACCGAGTTAAAAATTAAACTGGACTCCATCGATTTTCAGTTTGCCATGACCGTAAATGACAACACGGGTTTTATTGATATCAAAAATAAAGGCGAGGGTTTCTGGACCAATGCTTTTTACGGCATGAAACCCAAATCGCAACGCACCATCGAGGAGGTAGCGCGTGATACGGTGGATTATGCCATCAGTTATTATAAAGTGCGATGGTACAGTGTGGCCGAAATGTCGCTGCAGGTAGCCCGCACGTATATCGAAGGCAGGGGCCTCACCAACCAGATCAGTTACATCAAGTGCATTTCGAACCTGGGGCTGGTGGCTTTGATGCAGGGGAAAAATATAGATGCGGAACAATACATAAACTATGCGCTTACTACCAGCGAGAATGCGCTCGGAAGACAAAGTGCCGCGTATGCTGCTAACCTGAATAGTCATGCGAAGTGGTTGCAGGCTACCGGAAAATTCAATGAAGCTGAAAAAGAGTTTGACGAAGTGCTTGCCATCGTGTTGAAGGTATTCAGTGCCAACTCCATGCAAAATGCGATAGTATTAAATAACAAAGCGATGCTTAATCAATCGATGGGGCGCTATGCCGAAGCGGAGAAATTGATACGGGAAGCCATAACGGCACAAGGTGCCTCTACCGGCAAAAAGAAGAGTGATACCAAATCATTTGATAGCAGAAAGTTTTTAACCAACCTCGCGTTCACCTATCAATTGTCGGGCAACCTGGTGGAGGCGGAGAAATCATTTTTGCAGATCAAAGATATTTTTGAGAAGAAGTACCTGGTAGGTGGGCAAACCAACAATCCCGACTACGCCAACTTACTCAACCAGATTGCCTTATTGTATGTGCAGATGAATAAGATGGATCAGGTGGAGCCACTATTACAAAAATCGGCCACGATTTATAAAAAGAAGTTTATCGAAGAGAACGCCTCCTTCGCGAAAGTGCAGCATGACCTTGGAAATTTTTATCGCTTGCAGGGAAGATATCCGGAAGCAGAGGCTGCATTGCAAAAAGCATTGGGAATTCGTCAGCGTATGTTGGGTGAAAATCATCCTGAATATGTTAAGACGTTAGAGCACCTCGGTATTTTATATTGGAAGAAAGGCGATGCCACAAAAGCCTATCAACACCTGAGCAGTGCCGCAAACAAATCGCTGGAGTTTATCAACAACTATTTTCCTCCCATGAGCGAAGCAGAGAAAACAAAATATTGGGATGTCCTTCAGCCACGCTTTCAACGCTTCTACAATTTTGCGATGGATACGTATAGTCAGAACCCAATGGTATTGAATGATGTGTTTAATTTTCAGATTGCTACCAAAGCGCTGTTACTTAATTCGACCAACAAAATAAAAAATGCTATCCTCAACAGTGGCGACCAGGCGTTGATCCTTGATTACATGGATTGGGTGAGCACAAAGGAGTCGCTGGCAAAGTATTATGCTTTATCGAAAGAAGAACTCACACAACAGAAGATTGATTTGCCAGCCATAGAGAAATCTGCCAATGCCATTGAGCGTTCTTTATCTCAACGCTCGGGCGACTTTGCCAAAGGATTTGAAAGTGAAAAAATAGATTTTACAAAAATCAGTTCCGTGCTAACCGATTCAGAAGCACTGCTTGAGATTATACGGGTACGAAGTTATGATAAAGATTTCACCGATGAGTCGCGCTACATGGCGCTGGTATTAACGAAGGGAAGTATACAGCCAGCCATGGTGTTGCTGGATAATGGTAATCAGTTGGAAACACGTTATGCGAAGTTTTATAAAAATGCCATTCAGCAAAAAATGAATGATGAGTATTCCTATGCACAATATTGGCAACGCATCGAACCATTGCTGGCAGCAAAGAAGGTGATCTATCTTTCTCCGGATGGCGTGTATAATCAGATCAACATGAATACACTCAAGATGGCAGACGGAAAGTATGTAGTCAATCGATTTGATTTGGTGATGATTGGTAATGCAAAAGATGTTTTGCCCATCAAACAAAAGAAGCGGACGGTAGTAAGGAAGGAAGCCTTTGTATTGGGTTTTCCTGATTATGGTGGTATGGCTGTGGCATTGCCTGGCACAAAAGTAGAGATTGATGGGATCAATAAAATTCTGACCACATCAGGCTTTAAAGTAACCATGCGCCTACAGAAGGAAGCCAGCGAAGCATCACTGAAGGCCGTGAAGTCGCCCGCGTTGATGCACATCGCCACACATGGATATTTCCTGGCTGATGCTGATTTATCAAACGGGGGTGATGCCATGGGTGTGAATGCAGAGAATGCCAGGAACAATCCGTTGCTACGATCCGGTTTGATTTTAGCCGGTGCACCCAAACAGGAAAATGCAACACTCGATTTGCAGAGCAACGACAACGGTGTACTCACTGCCTACGAAGCCATGAATCTTTCTTTGGAAGGAACAGATCTGATTATCCTCAGTGCATGCGAAACCGGATTAGGTGATGTGCGGGCCGGTGAAGGCGTTTATGGTTTGCAACGCGCCTTTCTGGTGGCAGGAGCCAATGCATTAATTATGAGCTTGTGGAAAGTAGATGACGAGGCCACACAACTACTGATGACCAACTTCTACACCAACTGGACAAAGCTGGGCGACAAACAAAAAGCATTTAAGCAGGCACAACTCCAGTTGATGGCAAAATACAAAGAGCCTTATTATTGGGGTGCGTTTGTGATGATGGGAATGTGAGTGGATTGCTAATTCGAGTTACAAACTGCCGTAGTTTAATTTTTGTATTATTCGTACTTTACATATCAAACACCCGATTTGTATATGCGACTTACACTCACGATTCTGAGTGCAACGACTCTCACATTTTATTCGACCTTCGGCCAGGGAATTGATAAATTAAAATTAGTGCACACCGAAGTGCCGGAGTGGTATAAGCCGACTGATAAAATGCTGAACAAGTCCATTCAGGCTGGAACTTTTTATGAGAAGACGGACACACACACAAATCTGATTGGTTAAGTCAAGAAAAAGGATTTTCAATCTTATGCGAGCAAAGAAGACCAGGGAGCCATTTACTATTTCGAGTTCGAGACAAATTTCAAACAACAGGCATTTTTGGAAGGATTACTTTGGGGCGGAAAGAATCCAACCAAAGAGCGCCCTGAGGAGTATTTTGTTAAGGACAAGATTTTGGTGATCTGGAGTTTTGCTGAAGGAAGTGAACTGAAGTATATATCGAAGAAGAAGGTAATGAGTCTTTTGAAATAATTTTCTGGCGCGCAGGTGGCTGGCAAAATGTTTGCTTCATGCCAGCTCATAGTATAAACAAGTTTGGCTATATTGAACCATTGAAATTATCCATCGCCACATATCTTACCAATGAAAAAAATCTACATTCTTCTTTCCGTTGTTTTATTTTTAGCTTCTTGCTCGCCAAACCCTAAAACTGGAGACGTGCAAAGCGAACCAAAGAGTAACGAACCTCAAAAAGTATTGCGCCACGTGGTGCTGTTTAAATTCACCGATGCATCCACCCCCGCGGATGTAAAAAAAGTAGAAGATGCTTTTGGAGCACTCAAGGGTAAGATCAATCTTATTAAAGATTATGAATGGGGCACCAACTCAAGTCCTGAAAACTTGAATCAGGGTCTTACACATTGCTTCTTTGTAACCTTCCATAGTGACAAAGACCGCGATGAATATCTCGTGCATCCCGATCATCAGGCTTTTGTTGAGGTACTAAAACCATATCTCGATAAGGTGACGGTGATTGATTACTGGGCTAATAAGTAGCTTTAAGAAAACACCCTCAGGTTAGTCCCCGTCAACTCCGTGTTGTATTTTGTTAGCGAAGTTCGGGCTGGACCTTGTAGTACAGAACCTGTGGTGGAAAATCTGGCTCCATGATTTGAACAATAAAAATCTTTTTGAGTAGTGCGATAGTTCACTGAGGTGCCCTCATGTGTGCAGGCACGGCTCAAGGCTACAAATTCGGTCGTGCTCAACCGGGCTATGATGATGCCGTTGGTAGCAACTGATCCTCCTACAGTATTCAGTGCCGCGTCCTGGCTTGAAGTTAAGTCTAGCGTAAAATCGGCATTAGCTGGAGCCGGATCTGCCTGGCTGCTACATCCAGATATGGCGCTTCCTGCACAAGTCAATAAGGCAGCTACCCCTAATTGCTTTAAAAATTCCTCACGATTCATTTTCTCCTTTAGTTTATAATTTATTGTGATAATGCTCAAGCTTAAACGTCTTGATATTGTCTTTCTTATTTGATGCCCCTCGATTTTCTTCAAAACAGAGCAAAACTTTCAAAAGAACAAAAATTCAGTATCAAAGTTCAGTTGTGTAAAATAATAAGATTTGAAATCAGCTCATGTTTGGTATTTTTAAAGTCTCTAAGACCAATGAGCTCCGTTCCATCAGTCAATACATACAAAATATGAATGCAATGAAATCACAGATAGTCTTCTTAGTCATCTTACTATTTTTCAGCTCTTGCCAGCAGAAAAAGAGTTCATCCAATCAAACATCCTATGAGTCCTTTCGCCCTCAATATCACTTTACGCCTGCAACCGGTTGGATGAATGATCCGAATGGAATGGTGTACTACGAAGGTGAGTATCATTTATTCTATCAGCACTACCCGGATAGCACTGTATGGGGCCCCATGCATTGGGGGCATGCCGTGAGTACAGATATGGTCCATTGGGAGCATCTTCCTATTGCGTTATATCCCGATTCATTAGGATTTATTTTTAGTGGAAGTGCAGTGATCGACTGGAAAAATACAAGTGGGCTAGGAACTTTGCAAACTCCTCCGATGGTAGCGATATACACGTATCACGATCCGGAAGGCGAACGTACAGGCCGCATTGATTTTCAAACACAAGGCATTGCATACAGTGTTGATAAAGGTCGCACGTGGACAAAGTATGAGCATAATCCTGTGTTGCCTAATCCGGGCATTCGCGATTTTCGTGATCCCAAAGTTTCATGGAATGAAGTGAGCAACCAATGGGTGATGACGCTGGCAGTAAAAGATCATATTGAATTTTATGGTTCACCTGATTTGAAGAAATGGAGTAAGCTAAGCGATTTTGGAAATGCAATAGGAGCGCATGGTGGCGTATGGGAATGCCCTGATTTATTTCCACTAAAAGATAGCCGGGGATCTGCCAGGTGGGTATTGTTGGTGAGCATGAATCCCGGTGGACCACAGGGTGGATCAGCAACGCAATATTTCATTGGAGACTTTGATGGTAAAAATTTTATACCGCAGGATTCCAAAACACGGTGGATAGACTACGGGGCCGACAATTACGCGGGCGTTACATGGTCGGATATTCCTGCCAGCGATGGCAGAAGATTATTCATGGGCTGGATGAGTAACTGGCAATACGCAAACCTAGTTCCCACTCAAGCATGGCGAAGTGCCACCACGTTGCCACGAGAAGTTACGCTGGAAAAAAAGGATAGTGAATACGAATTAAATTTCAAGCCTATTGCGGAAATAGAAAAAATTCAAGGAGACGCGAAGACTGTTTCCGGTAGCGCCATACTTGATCATCCACTGTCGTTGATCACTTTTGATGTTACGGAAAATGCTTTTGTTGTAACTCTGGCCAATGAGGGAAAGGAATATATCACTGTTTCTTTTCAGCAAGGGATTCTTTCATTCGATAGAAGAAATTCAGGTATTATTGATTTCAGTGACGTGTTTCCTGCAGTTCATAAAATGGATCTGGGTGATATTCATGTGAAGAAAGTAAGCTTGTATCTTGATTTATCTTCGGTAGAAATTTTTATCAATGATGGCGAGCGTGTGATGACAGAAATTATCTTTCCAACTAAACCTTATGACCAGGTGAAACTGGAAAAAGAAAATCCCCAGATGAATATTTCTACCATAACATCAACATTGAAATAGAAATTTTGCCAGCCTGAATTTCCAGCAGGGTTTGAGAAAATATCCTAAGCTCTATGGCAAGAAATAATGATCGGTATGGACCGGCAGCAAAAAACAGAGGATTATTTCTTAAATGAAATCTTACTCATCAGTATAGCCTGTAGTTTCATACCCATTAATAGTGATACCCAGGCAAGTAGTACCACAAATTCTGAATAAGAACCACCTACATTGGGTAGCTCGCCCCGCACACGAGGTAAATAACTCAGGAAGAAGATGAACCATATGTAGTATAAATAAATCAGCGTAAGCGCAGAGAATTGCTTCTGAGAAATTTTATTGACCTCGAACAAGTGTTGCGCGCAGGGCATGATAAAGATCAGTATGTATGCTAAAAATCCACCAGCTAATCTTAGTGTGATCAATTCATTGCCGGAGAGATAAATGAATATTAATAATTGAATCAGGTGTATGCCATGCGCAATAGCAAAAATGGAGAAATATTTTTCCGATAGAATGGCCTTTACGTTAATGTGACGGTGATTTTGAAAAAGAAAGATAAGACTGAAGATGGCCAGTGATGCTCGTCCTGAAAAGCGCGTGACAGCCTGTATGGTCTCCAATGTTGCTCCGTAATTAATGACTGCCAGTAGGGCGATACCCACTTCAATAATTAACGTACTGAGCAATGCATCTTTAAACTTCATGACGGATACTTCTTTAGAGCCTGGATCAAGGTGTCAACTTCTTCTTCCGTGTTGTAATAATGTGGAGAAATACGCAAGGCCCAATCTACCCGTTTGGCTTCAAAGTCAATTAAAGCAAAACTACGATACCCAACAGAGGTATTAATGTTTTCATGCCGCAAGCCATATAAAACATCCTGAGCTTGTTGTCCTGAAATTTCTACTGTAATGATACTGCTTTGATTCGTTCCAAGATCTAGTAATCGAAGTCCATCGATTTGTGAAATTCCTTTTCGTACGAGGCTGCACAAATAAGTATTTCGCTCTTTAATTTTTTCGAGACCAATAGAATTCGCATAATCCATTGCGGCTTTGCTTCCCAGCACTAAAGCATAAGGAAGTTCCCATTCTTCAAACCTGCGCGCATCCATGATGGGAGAATATTGATCGGTTGAAATCCAATCGGCCCCACGCATGTCTATGAATAGGGGCTCAAGTTTTTGATTGATGATTTTGTCGGATACATACAAAAATCCGGCACCGCGTGGTCCGCGCAAAAATTTCCGCATCGTGGCACTCAGAAAATCACAACGAATTTTTTGAACATCTATGGGTATTTGTCCTACGGATTGGCAGGCGTCCACGAGGTAATAGATATCTCTTTCTTCGCAAAGCTTTCCCACTTCTTCCACAGGTTGAATTAATCCCGTGTTGCTGGGAACATGCGTGAGCGAAACTAGTTTAGGATGATAAATATCCATTAGTCGCTTCAGATCTTCAACATCTACTCCACCAGAGGGTAAACTTTTGGCTCTTAAAATTTTCAACTTGTATTTCTTTTGCAGCGATAGAAAGGCAATTTGATTGGAGATATAATCTTCATTGGCCAATAAAATCGAATCACCTTCGAAGAACGGAATACAAGACAATGCACGTGAAAAAGAATTAGTGGCACTCGAAGTGAAAGCAATGTTTTTGGCCGTACAATTCAAGAGTTCTCCTGCCGAATTATAGAAGCCTGAAATTTCATTGGCCTTCAAATCAGCTGATTCATATCCGCCTGTCATGGCTTCAAGTTGAATATGCTCAACCATTGAATCGATCACGGGTTGTGGCATCAGCGAGGCACCCGCATTGTTGAAATGAATTTTTCGGCCACATCCCGGAGTTTGTTTGCGAAACAGATCGATGTTCATGTTAGTTCATGCCTGGCTTAAGTAAAAGAATAGTTGATTTTGTTTTTATTTCATCACGATTCATCAACATCTTTCTGAATTTACCGGTGGCAAACATTTCAGCCTGGTCGCTGTAGTGTGGGCTCATTATGTTACCGGATTGACCGGTGGGCGAAACAGTTTCCCCGTTTTCAATATTGCTGAAGTCGGTGATCTTGCGTAAGGCAGGCCCTCCATCCACATTAAAATATCCGGTGGTATCCAGCTTATAATGCAGGTTGTTGATTACCTCGCTGCCTCCACTTACTTCAAAGGGACCAACGTTGAAAAAATTTCTCAATGGCTTCACGGCATCCAGTGGATGTTTATGAGTGAGTGTATGAATCTTACCCCACTTCCAGTCATCAGAATTGACCCCGAAAATTCCCGTTAGTATTTCAATTGTTTTTTGGGTTGCTTCCTCGACAATGATGGCGCGGGTTTCTTTCTGTTCAGTATTGCGATTATCCCACCACGGAGAGTTTTCATTTTTGATAAACTGCTCGTAAGTGTTTTTGAGAATGGAGGTAGCCGCAAGGGATTCAAAGGCTTTGTCTGTGATTTCATCCGCCATAGCTTTGCGCATAATTTGTGCGAGCAGGTTGTTATATATAGCAGGGGGTGTTTGATCAGCGCCATGTTCACCATTCCAGCTTTCCAGTTGTGAGGTGATCAAGTCGAATTCGCTTTTGTTGATCTTCTTCAGTATGGATGCGATCTCATGAGCAACATCGGCATGCATGTGCGAGGTCACATCAAGGTCAATAGTTTTGATATCATCCATGGTCCACTTCTTTTCCTGTTTAATTAATTCTTCTACACGACCTGCCCGGCTGCGTGGGTAATAGTATCCGGGATACAATACACCATCCACACTATCGGGTTGGTTGTTGGCTGAGTATACATAACCCCATGGTGGGTTTACCGCATGTGGGTTTTTTGAGAAGTCATAAAAACCTAAGTAATCATCATGGCCACTGGCACCATCCAGAAAAAATTTCGATGTCACATGCGCGGGTCGGATTGGGAGTTTTGCAACGGCCCACCACGCAATGTTTCCCTCTTTATCTCCATACATCAGGTTGAGGCCTGGTGAAGAAAATAGAGAGGCAGCATACTCAACATCTTTAAAGTTTTTAGAATGATTGAGGTTATATGCAGCCTGTAACGCCTCATTGTTTTCATGATTCAATAGCCACCATAACGAAGTAGCTTTATCTGCCTGAGTGAAATCGATGACATCATTCATCACGTTTCCGTGAGGGGTTACGGGTATGGTAATTTCTACATCATTATCTCCTTTTACTTTGATTAACTCTTTCCTCCATTGCACATCTATCCACTCGCCTTTGTATTTTACTTTGCCATCATCACTAAACTCTTCACTGAAAAAATCAGTTTCATCATTTTCAAACATGGTGAGGCCCCAACCGCAAAAATCATTTTGACCAAGCAATCCAAATGGAATGCCTGCGATATGATGTCCGTAGAAACGAAAGCCCGCTGTTTCCATGTGAGCTTCATACCATACTGCGGGTTGTGCAAAACCAATGTGCGTGTCGTTTGCTAGAATCGGAAAGCCTGATGCGGTACGTTCGCCAGCAATGGCCCAACCGTTGCTGCCAACCCAAAGTGGAATAGGAATTTTTTCAAGAGCATCACTTAAAAATGAAATCAGGGAATCTGTAGCTTTATTTTTTACTGGTCCGCTGAAATTTTTAATGATTACTGCATTAGCCGGAGTTTGAACCGCTAAATCTTTAAGATATTCATCGCCTAACTCAGTGCGAATTTTTTCAAGCACAGGATCTACGCGCAATCCTTCAGCAAATCCAAATGCCATAAAACCAACTGCGAGGTAAATGTCTTCCGGTTTGAATTCTTCTTTGGGTATGCCGATGATGGTAAATTCAAGCGGAGTCTTTCCTGATTTAATGAATTGATTGATTCCTTTCTGATACGCATGTGCTGCTTTTTGAAAGGCTGCCGTGTCGTCACTGAGATATTTTTCTGCATGTTCTCTGGCAAATTTGTTGATGCCCAATGTTCTGAAGAGTTTGTCGGTCTTTACTAAATCAGGTCCCAATATTTCGGATAATCGGCCACCGGCCGCCCTGCGGATCATTTCCATCTGGAAAAGCCGGTCCTGGGCATGAACGTAGCCTAATGCATAATAGGCATCCTCTTCATTTTGTGCATAGATATGTGGCACACCATAATCGTCATACAATACTTCGACCTTGTCTTTTAAACCATCCAGAGTGAGCTCTCCCGAATAAGTAGGTTTCGTGTTTTGGAGATAAAAGTAACCAATCACAACAACGAGGAGTACAATCGCAATGAGACCCAGTAATATTCGTTTTATAATTTTCATATCAGAAAGGGTAATTTCGAAAGTTAACTAATTAACTTTAAGACAATCAATACCCTTAAACATGAAAACTGCTAGTCTGATAATTTTATGGATATGCTCGTTAAGCCTGGCAGCCCAAAATAAGTACGGACTCAATCCTATGAAAATAGCGGAGTACCAAAAAAGTGTAAAAGCAAACCATGATCATGAACTGGTTAATGTAAGGGATTTTATTCCGGGCATTGAGTTAGATATTCGTTATGCAACCACCAATAATTTTACAGGTGCAAAGATTTATAATCTTGCCCGTGCTTATGCGCGAAAGCCTGTGGCCGAAGCTCTGATGAGAGCCCAACAGGATTTCAATAAGCTTGGGTATGGAATTAAAATCTTTGATGCCTATCGGCCGTATTCAGCCACCGTAAAATTTTATGAAGTGATGAAAGGCGATACTACCTATGTGGCTAACCCATACAAAGGATCGCGACATAACCGGGGATGTGCCATCGATATGAGTCTGATTGATTTAAAGACCAGGCAAGAATTAAAAATGCCCACCGGCTATGATGCACCCGTAAAGGAATCATGGCCAACAGCCCCTGTAGCCGACCCGGCAGTTCGCAAGAACAGAGACACCATTATTTCTGTTATGGAGCGCAACGGGTTTAAAGTATATATTACCGAGTGGTGGCATTTTGACTATGTTGGCTGGGATAAATTTGCCGTATTGAATATTGATTTTGAAGAGCTGGAGAAGTAGGTATACCTGTTTCAATTTGATAGATTTGTTTCTAATTAAATTCTTGTGTTATGGATAAAAAAAGTAAAAAATTCCTGTTCGACTATTTGAATAACGCTTCGCCTACCGGCTTCGAGCAAAGCGGCCAACAGATCTGGTTGGATTATATAAAGCCATACATCAATGACTATACCGTGGATGTATATGGCACAGTCGTTGGTATCATCAATCCAAAAGGAACGTATAAGGTGGTGATTGAGGCACATGCCGATGAGATTTCCTGGTTTGTTAATTACATCACGGATGATGGTTATATCTATGTGCGCAGAAATGGTGGATCAGATCATCAGATAGCACCTTCCATGCGTGTCAATATTTATGGCGCCAAAGGAGTGGTGCAAGGTGTGTTTGGCTGGCCGGCTATTCACGTGCGTGATGCAGGCAAAGAGGAAGCGCCTACATTAAAAAATATTTTCATTGATATCGGTGCAGAGTCAAAGAAAGAAGTAGAGGAAATGGGCGTACACGTAGGTACAGTGGCTGTATTTCAGGACGAGTTGATGGAATTAAACAAAAATTACCTTACAGGTCGTGCACTGGACAACCGTATGGGGGGCTATATGATTGCCGAAGTAGCACGCAGACTTCATGAAAATAAAAAGAAATTGCCGTTCTGTTTGTATGTGGTGAATGCTGTGCAGGAAGAAATTGGCTTACGAGGAGCAGAGATGATTTCGCGCAGACTTAAACCAGATCTTGCCATCTGTACAGATGTTACTCATGATACTCAATCTCCGATGTATAATAAAAAGGAAAGTGGTAATATGAAGTGTGGTGCCGGACCAGTGTTGTGTTATGGACCTGCCGTGCAAAACAATGTGTTGAAGATGATCATTGATGTAGCACAGAAAAAGAAAATTCCGTTCCAGCGACAGGCTGTGTCCCGTTCAACTGGAACAGATACGGATTCATTTGCATATTCTGCTGAGGGAGTTGCATCAGCTTTAATTTCTCTTCCGTTGAAGTACATGCACACTACGGTGGAGACTGTTCATAAGGATGATGTGGAGAATGTGATCAACCTGATTTATGATGTATTGCTTCAGGTGAAGCCTGATCATGATTTCAGATATATTAAATAGATACTGAATTAAGTTGCATCATAATTATTTCGGCCTACGATGAGTAGGCCGAAGTTTTTTAGAAGATGGATGACTCAAGCTTCAGCTTATCTCTAGTGATTCCACAATACCAAATCCCACCGTCTGCATATCATTCCAAAATCCGGGATACGACTTATTCACAACAGATGGTTCTTTAATAATCAAATTGGTAAGCGTTGCCAGGGGAGCAAGGCCCATGGCCATGCGGTGATCATGATAGGTTTCTATGATAATAGTTTCACCGGTAATTTTTCCCGGAGTCAATATCCATTTCCCTGTTTCGGGTTCTGTTAAGGTCGCACCGATTTTACCTAACTCATTTTGAAGGGCAGCAATACGATCTGTTTCTTTTATTCTCAGACTTTCAAGCCCTGTAAATTCACCAATAATCCCTTTGGCTGCACATACAGGCAAAACAGTTTGAGCAAGGTCAGGGCAATTTTTGAAATCCCAACTGATTTTATCAGCGTGATTCTTTTTGGCGAGTACTACCGTATTATTGATGAAAGTTGACTGAACACCAAGCAGGGCCATGATGTCTGCAATCACACGATCGCCCTGCACCGATTTTTCTGATACGTTGGGTAAAATAATTTCCGCTTTTTCGGCTAATGCTGTAAACCCATACCAATAGCTAATGGCCGACCAATCGGCCTCAACCGTTACGTTGGCTGCATGATAGGGAGTTGAGGGCACCTTAATGATTTGTTTGTCAAAATCAAGATGGCATGTAACACCAAACTCTTTCATCAATGAGGCCGTCATTTCAATATAGGGCACACTTCCGATTTTTCCCGTCAGCGAAATGGTAAGCCCCATCCGAAGCGTTGGCGCAATCATCATCAAAGCAGAAATATATTGGCTGCTCACGTTGCCCGGTATGGTGAGTTGGTCCGTTTTTTGGCGATCGAATCCCTTGGTTTCAATGGAGGGGAAGCCTTCATTTTCGAGGTAGTCGATAGTGGCACCTAGCGATCGAAGGGCATCTACTAAAATTCCAATGGGTCGCTCCTTCATGCGGGGTGTGCCGGTGATGACTTTATTTTTCCCCGAGACAGCGAAATAGGCGGTGAGAAATCTCATGGTCGTGCCGGCATCAAGCACGTCAATAATTTTATCATCGCTGCCTACTAACCGGTTCATCAGTTGTGTGTCTCGGGCATTGGAAAGATTACTAACAACGGATTGGTTAGCAGTCAGTGCTTTTAATAACAAGGCTCGGTTACTTATGCTCTTGGAAGAGGATAATTGCACAACGGTGCCTGATACGTTAGATGTTTTTGAGATGGAGAGATACGATGCCAAGGGTACTTACGTTAAGTGAATGTTAAAAGTAATTTTTATTGCTAGATTTTTTAAGACACTTGAAACAAATTAATATAAAAACAGGTTGACAGCAGGATGACAACGACAAAGAAAATCATGATTGGCCTTGGCCTAGCGGGAGGAGCACTGCTTGCAGCATGGTTGCTAACAGGCGACCGCAAAAAGAAAACAAAAGACTTTGTTACCCAGAAAGCGGAGGACCTTAAGCAATCGTTAAAGAAAGAGAAACCTGAGGTTGAAGATTCAGAAGTACACTATGTGTAAACAAACTGATAATACTTCAGTGAATCTGCAATCTCTTCTGGATTAACCTCCACATCCCAGCAGGCCTTACCAATTCCTTCGGTCAGTGCCATCAAAATCTTATTTCCTTTATTTTTCTTATCCTGAGCCATTAGCTTAATTATCTCATCAAACGATGAAGGCAATATTACTTTGGGATAAATCTGGTTTATATAAGTAGCGATCTCTACTAGGTCAGCTCTTGTTATGAGATTTTGCGATTTTGCGATACAAGCTTCAGCAATCATCCCCACTGCTATCGCTTCACCATGAAATAAGCGGTTGCCTGAATTCAGGAAAGAACTTTCTATCGCATGACCAACGGTATGACCAAAATTGAGAATCTTTCGGAGTCCTTTTTCTCGCGGGTCGGTTTCTATCACTTGTTTTTTAAATGCTACAGAGTGAGGAATCAACGTGGCCCAATCCTGATCTTCCAGGGACTTAGTCCTAATGACATCCCACATCTTTTTATCTGAGATCAAACAATGCTTGATAATCTCGGCAAAACCAGAGCGTAGTTCCCTTGCGGGGAGCGTTGTCAGGAAAGCCGGACAAATCAGCGTGGCAACGGGTTCGCAAAAAACGCCTATGTGATTCTTAAACTGATTGAAGTCGATGCCGAGTTTTCCGCCAACACTTGCATCCACCTGGGCAAGTAGGGTAGTAGGCATTAACACAAAGTCGATTCCCCTTTTAAAAGTAGCGGCACAAAATCCTCCAAGATCACCAATCACTCCACCCCCCAGAACAATCAATAAAGAATGGCGATCAAATTGTAGTTCGGTTAGCTTTTGCCACACAATTGTGCAGGCCTCAAGGTTTTTATGCTCCTCCCCGGCAGCTATCGTAAAAACCGAATGTTGGGGCAATGCTGATTTAACCAGGGGATAGCAATATTTGTAGGTGTTGGTATCGGTAAGTACGGCCATGGAAGAGTATTGCCTGTTGGCAAAAAAATCCGCCAGCAATTCGCTCGGGTTATTCTGTATAGAAATCAGGGATGATGACATCTGCTTTGTGAAGAAATGGAAACGACTTTGGCAAAATTAAACCAATAATCAGTCAATAATAGATTGGTTTAATAACATTCTTACCGATCTCACGAACAGTCGTTTTTATAATCGCCTGCTCTCTTATATTTGTGCCGCAATTCGACTCTTATGCAAGCTCAGCCCAACGTCCAGTTTGATGATACCCAGGTGGCCTTCTCCTATAAAAGTGATAAGGAACTGAAGAAAGCAAATTTCATTTTTTCGGTGGTTAACCACCCCACTATTTCGAGCATCGCTACCGGCCTGGCAAAAGCAGGGCTGGCGCTGCATCTGCCGCTGAAAGGACTTATTAGGTCCACGGTATTTGAACATTTTTGCGGAGGCGAAGACATAAAGCAAAGTGAGCGTACTATTCAAACGCTTAGTAAGTTTCATGTGGGCACCATTCTGGATTTTTCTGCTGAAGGAGCTCACACCGAAGATGGCTTTGACAGAACCACAGAAGAAATTTTAAAGACGCTCGATAAAGCCAAAGGCAATCCAGCCATTCCGTTTACCGTATTTAAAAGTACAGGCCTGGTAAGTATCGATCTGCTCACGAAAGTGCAAAGCAAAGAGACACTGACAGCCGAACAGCAAGAGGCATTTCAGCATTTTCATGATCGTGTAGAGAAGATATGTGCGAAAGCTCACGCTTACAATGTGCCGGTAATGATCGATGCCGAAGACAGCTGGATTCAAAACCCAATTGATGAACTATCTTATGAGATGATGAAGAAATACAATCAGCAGCGTGCTATTGTGTTTAATACCTATCAGATGTATCGCGGAGATATGTTGGATAATCTGCGCAATGCGTATCACATCGCTACTATGCACAATTACTTTTTAGGAGTGAAAATGGTGCGTGGTGCTTATATGGAGAAGGAAGCAGAACGTGCAGAAAAAATGGGTTATCCTAACCCTATTCATCCTAACAAGCAGGCTACAGACGATTCATTCAACAAAGGCCTTGCCTTTTGTATTGATAACAAGCAGCGTGTGAGTTTGATGTGTGGTTCGCATAATGAATACAGCAATCAATACCTGGCTGTGCTCATGGAAAAACACGGCATGAACCCAAACGATCCTCGCGTGTGGTTTGCCCAGCTACTGGGCATGAGCGATAACATTTCGTTTAATCTTGCCAAAGCAGGATATAATGTTGCCAAGTATGTTCCCTACGGTCCTGTTGAATTGGTAATGCCTTATTTGATTCGCAGAGCAGAGGAAAACACTTCTGTGGCAGGTCAAAGCAGCCGGGAACTTACCATGATCAGAAAAGAGCTTGCCCGCAGAAAAAGCGGTAAGTCTTAAGTTTACGGTAGAGAAAGAATTGTCCATTATCCATTTTCAATTGTCCATTCCTTATTGAGGCCTGAATTCATTATTTTTGACCCTCATTACTAATAAAATCGCGATCATCATGCAATTAAGCGAACAGGAGATCATCCGTAGACAAAGTTTACAGGAACTGGTAAAGCTGGGAATTAACCCCTATCCGGCCGAATTATTTGAAATCAACGCCTCCGCTGCTGACATACACCAGCATTATCCAAATCAAAAAATTGAATATAAAGATATATCCATCGCGGGTCGCATTATGTCGCGCAGAATTATGGGCAATGCCTCCTTTGCCGAATTGCAGGATGAATCAGGTCGCATTCAGTTATACTTCCGTAGAGATGATCTTTGCCCGGATGAAGACAAAACTCTCTATAACACAGTATTCAAAAAACTGATTGATATCGGTGACATCATTGGTGTGAAAGGTTTTGTGTTTACTACACAGACAGGTGAAATATCCATCCATGTAACGAGTTTTAAAATTCTTTCTAAGTCGCTGAGACCCCTGCCAGTTGTTAAGGAAACAAAGGATGAGCAAGGTAATGTGACATTGCACGATGCCTTTACGGATCCAGAGCAACGTTATCGTCAGCGTTATGTTGATCTGGTCGTAAATCCGCAAGTACGTGATGCTTTTGTGAAGCGCACTAAGCTGGTGAACTCCATGCGCACATACTTAAATAATAAAGGTTATCTTGAAGTGGAGACTCCCATATTGCAACCGCTTTATGGAGGAGCCGCCGCGCGTCCATTCAAAACGCATCACAACACGTTGGACATGACGCTATACCTGCGTATTGCCAATGAACTTTATTTGAAGCGATTGATTGTTGGCGGATTTGATGGAGTGTATGAATTCTCGAAAGACTTCCGCAACGAAGGCATGTCGCGCTTTCACAATCCTGAATTCACACAGGTGGAATTGTATGTCGCTTACAAAGACTACAACTGGATGATGAACCTCGTAGAGGAGATGATTGAAAAAGCAGCGATAGATCTTCATGGGAAAACAGAAGTGAAAGTAGGCGATAATCTTATCGACTTTAAACGTCCCTGGAAGCGTTTCACCATGTACGAAGCCATAGAGCATTTTACAGGTATTGATATTTCTGAAATGGATGAAGTGGCTTTACGCGATACATGTAAAAAACTACATGTGCCCATGGATGAAACTATGGGTAAAGGAAAATTGATCGACCAGATTTTTGGTGAGAAATGTGAGCATCAGTTAATTCAACCTACGTTCATCACCGATTATCCGTTGGAGATGTCACCATTAGCGAAGAAGCATCGCAGCCGCCCAGGATTGGTAGAACGTTTTGAAGCCATTTGTAACCGCAAAGAAATTTGCAATGCGTTCTCCGAGTTGAACGATCCTATCGATCAGCGAGAGCGTTTTGAAGAGCAACTGGAATTGGGTAAGCGTGGTGATGAAGAGGCGATGACGTTGGATGAGGATTTTCTGCGCGCATTGGAATATGGTATGCCACCCACTGCAGGACTAGGCATTGGTATCGATCGTCTGTCGATGATCATGACCAATTCACCTTCTATTCAGGATGTAATTTTCTTTCCTCAAATGAAACCCGAAAAGCAAGTCGAGGGTGCCACTGCTGATAATTTTGAATCTATTGGTGTGCGTGCTGAGTTGATACCTATTCTGCAAAAATTAGGAATAACATCGATCGCTCAGCTCAAAGAGATCAAAGCCACAAAACTATTCAATGACATTCCGGGAATGCGAAAGAAACTGAAGTTGGATGTTGTACAGAATCCTACGCTTCAGGAAATTGAAGGATGGTTGAAATAGTTTTAGAATCGATAGAAAACTGAAATTCCTGTTGCGGGTAATGCCTGAAACCTCACAGCATTGAAGCCTTGTGATGATTGATCGCTTACGTTGCCTAAGCCATCAAATGATTTCCATGAGCTTTTCTTTCTTCCATAGGATAATCTCAGTAACGCTTCGGTAGCCAGATATAATCGTTCATTTATTTGAAATCGGATTCCCAGAAAAGGAGTCGCCCGCAATCCAAATTCATTATTGATTGTTTCATTGACAAGCAGATCAGCTGAATGGTATTCTTGTTTGTTATAATAATAATACGGTGCTATATCACCTCTCTAATAGAAAATCCACCGTTTACTTAGCTGATTCTGTTTCTCTTTCCCAACAGAAAACTGAATGAGTAGTTATCATATTGGTAATATTGATTTGTAAAACTATTAATATACACATTACCAAAAACGGAAACCCCATACCGGATTGCTGTGTTGGAGTTCCGTTGTTTCTTGAACATAAAATCAAATGGACTTCCAGAGGCATTGAGAATTCCATTGAGTAAGAAATTCGTATTGAATCCTATATCTTTTGAATATGTTTGGAGATCGGGCAAATCCTGACCAAATTAATGGCCACTAAACGTTAAGAGGAGAACGGTAAGTTTTGTTTCATTTTTTTGGGTTTAGATTAAAACTACTCATATCGATCAGATAGATATGCTTAGGGAATTAAGTAGTTATGCCAACGGCATAACTAGTGTCAGCCTATCTGGCAATGTTATCGAAGAAGTTGCGCTGACGATCTAACTTCAAGTCTTTGAGCATACTTGATTTAATGCCAATAGAGAAATTGTAGGATTGATATTTTCCAAACGGAGTCCAACTTAAACTCATTTGCCAGCAATGCAGATCGCGACTAAGGCTTATCTGAGTCATTGTGAAAGCTTTGTTTTCAAAATCATATCCTGAGTTATATATAATCTTCCATTTCTCAGAAAGTGAGAGGTCGCCATTGAAACGAATAGCTTGTGTTATTTTGGGAGTTGAATTTATTTGATTTTGGTAATCCACATTATAGCTTATCCTGAGGTTCCATGGAATCGAAAAGTCGATATAGGCATCAGGATTTTGTAATAGGAATTTCTTTTCAGCATCGGGTAGTTCTGATTTTCCAATCTTATCACGCGTATCTGTGTCTTTGTCCTGGCCTTTCGGATTCAGGTTGGTGCTTAATGCTAGATTCGCTTGAGTAATTCTTCCAACCTCCCCGGAATTCCATACCAGTCGATCGATTCGTTTTTCGGCATAAATATTAGTATTTGTTTTTTCGTCATAGTTCGTCACATAATTGCGGTATTCATACGGATCAAGTGTTGCACCAAGATTAAGGTTGATTTTGCCATTCATGATATTGGTATTGGCAGAAATACCGAGGTTTGAAAGTTTAAGAGAATCCGCAAGGAAATTGTATGAACCTCCAATAGAGAGTGTGTTAAATAGTGGAATCTTTCTGTCAATAGTGTCTTTTTCACCACGTACTTTCAATTCAATGTTGTTGTTAAGTCCCATGCTAATGGCACTGCTTCTTCCTGGGCTGGCCGTGCCATAAATGAAATTTTCATGCCGGGACTTTAATACTACGTTTTTATTTCCAACACCATCGGTAACATCAAATCTTTGGTAATAGCCATAACTCGGATCGCTGAAGTCTGGCTGATAATTATATCCTACCGATGGGTTGATAACATGGCGTATTGCCTTGAGTTTTGCTTTTGGATTTTTAGATAGATAAGTTCCGTAAATGCGTGTGGTTAAACTGGCTCCACCAGAATAGTTATATACGCGATTAAACTGGTTAGTGGTATCTGCAGTGAAGAGCTTTGCGCGATCATCATAATTCCAATTTAATTTTTCTAAATACCAGCGCTCTTCATAACTAACATTCGGACTCACAGTAATGAACTTCAGTAATTTAAATGAGGTGCTTAATGGTATTGAAAAACGTATTCCTTTACGGGAATTTTTTAGAAAAGTTGAGAAGTTATCAGCGGTGAAAGGAGCAATACTATCGATCAAATTATTATTTGCATCCCTGGCAACCCTCCCCAACGAATTCGTTATCTGGTTGGTGCCTGTCATGGTGTAGCGGAAATTTATGTTTTGCAAAAACATACTTTTCTCTACATTTTTAAACGGATAGATGTTATTCATATTAAAACTTAAATCAGGCAAACCCAGATCAACCTTCTTGGTGCTTAAGTCCTGATTATGCCTGAGGTTCAAACCAAGACTGAATGGAGTGCCAGGAAAAGTCTTACTGTAATTAATGCTCGAGCTTAATTTTTGTGTTGTGTTGTCAATGCGTGATGATTGTGAATTGGAATTCACACCCAAAAAGTTATTGTTGTTATAGGACGAACTGGCGGCAGAAACCGATGCTGAGAATCTACCCGTCCCTTTGGATTGTGGTGAGTGACTCCAGCTGAGTTGAAAGTCTTTCGATCGGGTAGGTGCCTCTATTTTTTCGTTATTCACATTATTCGTGAACGAGAAATTAAATGCGCCATTATACTTATACAGGGTATTATAGTTGGTATTGATATTGATTGCACCACCCCCTTTCGAATAGATATCGCCAGTAATGGTAAGTTTGATATATTCATTGATATCAAAGAAATAACCTCCTCTTCTTAGAAAAAAGCCGCGCCTGCGTTCTTCACCAAACGTGGGTACCAAAATACCTGAAGCACTTTTCTTAGGTGATGGGAAAATCCCAAAGGCAAACCCCAATGGTGTGGGCACTCCATTAAACTCCATGTAGAAAGGACCGGATACCATTTTATCGCCAGGTATTGCTTTAGCCTTACTGGAAATTATTCTGAAGTGAGGTTCGGCCAGATCGCATGTGGTGTATGCGTTGCCAACGGTGAAAAGCTCGTTCTTATCATTTTTATAAACCAGGTCGCCATGTAAAAAACCGTCTCCTTGTTTGGTAACAACTTCAGATATCTTTGCCTTTTTAGTTTTAAAATTATAGACCATATTCTTGGTCTCATATTTTTCATTTCCGTTGATGAATATCGGATACCCGTATGTACGACCAGTAGAATCTACCCGACTCTTGGCTGTAATGTTTGATTTTTCATAGTCGATGACAATCTCTTCAGCCTGGAGTTCAATAATCCCATACTTTACAATAGCTGCTCCATAGAGCCACATCATTTTATTATTCAGGTTGGAGATGATAGAATCCTGAGCTGAATAGGTTATGGTACTTTCAATATCCCCTTTAGGGGGTGTCTTCAAGGTATCCGCTTTGTTCTTTGTATTTAGAGTATCCTTTTTGTTTAAGGTATACTTTTTGTTGGTCGCTGTGTCAGATTTTATTGGCAGGGTTCCTGAAGGCGTACGCAAAAGTCTTTCTACCTGACCACGGGTATTCAAAACAGCAATTAATGAAATGAGGGAAATGAAGATGATGCGCAACACAATAGTTCCAGTCTCTGATTTGATTTTCAGGAGTTTAGCTTTTAGTGAAAAATTCACAACTTTGCACAA
Organism: Bacteroidota bacterium; assembly: GCA_947470895.1. GTDB lineage: Bacteria > Bacteroidota > Bacteroidia > Cytophagales > Cyclobacteriaceae > ELB16-189. The sequence goes on along the minus strand of CANIVF010000014.1, from coordinate 53,069 downwards.
AGTTATTGCAAATACTTCAGACATCAGTAAGACTGTGAAGAATATCAAAATTAAACTCATCCTATTAGCAATAACCTTGCTAAATTTTTCAGGAACCTCTAACCGTATTGATTCTAAGGTTGATGTGGTTGTTATTGATCCCGGCCACGGTGGCCACGACCCCGGCACTATGGGCAAAAGCTCGAAGGAAAAAGAGGTGGTTTTGAAAATCGCCCTTAAGCTTGGAAAACACATTGAAGAGAGTATGCCAGGGGTGAAGGTTTTGTTTACACGAAAAACGGATAAGTATATAGAATTTCAAGATCGTGCAGATGTTGCCAATAAAAATCAAGCTGATTTGTTCATAAGCATTCATGCGAATTCGATTGTAGGTGCCAATGCCTTTGGAACAGAGACTTATGTCATGGGACTACACAAGGATAAGAATAACTTTGAAGTGGCGAAGCGCGAAAACTCTGTGATTCTGATGGACGAAAACTATAAAGAAAAATATGAGGGGTTCGATCCCAAAAGCCCAGAGTCTTATATTTTATTTTCATTGAATCAGAGTGCATATCAGGAAAATAGTTTAAAGTTTGCCCAGAAGGTGGAAGGACAGTTTAAAAATCGCTTGGGTAGATCCAGTCGTGGAGTAAAACAGGCTGGATTTTTAGTACTTTGGATGACCACTACACCTAGCGTATTGGTTGAAACCGGATTTTTATCGAATGGTAATGAGGAGTCTTTCCTAACCAGCGAAAAAGGTCAGGATCTGATCGCTTCAGGAATATATCGGGCTTTTAAAGAGTATAAGACAGAGATTGAATCGATAAACTAAACCATTGTGAAGAATAGAGAATTTAAAGTAGGACTATTTGTTGCCGCCAGCATGGCGTTATTATATCTCGGTTTTAACTATTTGAAAGGGATTGATTTTTTCTCATCCACAAATAAGTACTATGCTGTGTATGATAATATAGATCAACTGTCGGTATCTAATCAGATTCTAGTCAATGGATTTGCTGTAGGCAGGGTAAGTAAAATAAAAATCATGCAGGAAAAGCAGAACAAAATCCTGGTAGAGCTGGATATCGATTCTGATGTGTTATTGGGTGATTCTACCAAAGCAATTCTTAATAGCGATTTTCTGGGAGGTAAATCGATCCTCCTATCTATAGGAAAAGTTGCCACACCGCTGCAACCAAATGATACGTTATTGACGGAAGTTGCTAAAGGGATGTTGGATATGATTTCAGAGACAGCTACGCCAGTCGCAGACAACATGCAAACAACATTGCGAAAATTTAATGTGATCATAGATAACCTCACCAAAAACTCGCAACAGCTTGAAGTAATTTTTGAAAAACTCATGGTAACTCCGGATCTGATTAACCAGACATTAAAAACCACGAACGGAAAAGTGGAGAATTTGTCGGGTAACTTCAAAGATGTAGCTGTAAATCTGAATAGTACTTTGAATGAACTGAAGCCTACGTTACAAAATTTTAAAACCATTTCAGATTCTCTTAAGGAAATGCAGCTGAATGAAACGATTGCCAAGACTCAACTCACGCTCTCGCAATTGAATGAGACGTTAAGTAAATTGAATAAGGGTGATAATACGGCAAGTAAACTAATGACCGAGGATTCATTATATAACAACCTAAATAATTTGCTGGTGCATCTGGATAGCCTGGCTACTCATTTTGATAATAATCCACGTCATTTTCTAGCTCCTTTAGGGAAGAGCAGTAAAAAAATAGAAAAGGAAAGAAGGAAGGAAGAGGAGGAGCTTAGAGCAGAAAAAAAGAATTGATTCTGATTTATACTAAATAATTAAAGCCTGATGGAACTGGGATTCAACAAAAATGAGGACCAGCTAAAACAGCTTTGTTCTCGATTAAGATTAAAGGCTGAAAAGACTGCTCTCGGAGGTGGTGAAAAGAAAATTTCAGAGCAACATCAAAAAGGTAAACTCACCGCACGCGAGCGTATTCACCGTCTAACTGATCAAGGTTCAGACTTTCTGGAAGTGGGGCTCTTTGCTGGTGAAGGCATGTATCAGGAGCACGGAGGATGTCCATCAGGAGGGGTGATTGCAGGCATCGGTTTTGTAAAAGGAAGACAGTGTGTGATTGTAGCTAACGATGCCACGGTGAAAGCCGGAGCATGGTTTCCCATTACCGCTAAGAAAAATCTTCGAGCACAGGAGATTGCTATGGAGAACCGTTTGCCGATTATTTATTTGGTGGATAGTGCCGGTGTTTTCCTTCCCATGCAGGATGAAATTTTTCCCGACAAAGAACATTTTGGAAGACAGTTTAGAAACAATGCGAAGATGTCATCTATGGGCATCATTCAGATTGCTGCTATTATGGGCAGCTGCGTTGCTGGTGGTGCATACCTTCCCATTATGTCTGACGAAGCGATGATTGTAGATAAAACCGGTTCTATTTTTCTTGCTGGTTCCTATCTGGTAAAAGCAGCCATTGGTGAAGATATTGATAATGAAGCGTTGGGTGGTGCTACTGCGCATTGTGAGATTTCGGGAGTGACGGACAATAAATTTCCGAACGATCAGGCTTGTCTTGAACACATTCGTAGTTTATTCGACAAACTCGGTGCATTTGAGAAATCAGGTTTTGATCGTATTAAATCACAGCCACCAAAGGAAAACGCGGAAGAGATTTATGGTCTTATTCCTGCAGATCGCGTGAAGCCTTATGATATGCTTGAGATTATCAAACGCATTGTAGACAATTCTGAGTTTGATGAGTATAAGTGCTTATATGGAAAAACACTGCTCTGTGGTTTCGCCCGGGTTGATGGATGGGCTGTTGGCATTGTAGCGAATCAGCGAAAAGTAGTAAAGACGAAGAAGGGTGAGATGCAGATGGGCGGAGTTATTTATTCAGATTCAGCGGATAAAGCAGCACGATTCATCATGAATTGTAATCAACGCAAAATACCATTGGTGTTTCTACAGGATGTAAGTGGATTTATGGTGGGAAGTAAGGCAGAGCATGGAGGCATTATTAAAGATGGAGCAAAAATGGTGAATGCAATGGCAAACTCCACGGTGCCCAAGTTCACCTTTATTTTAGGAAACTCTTATGGAGCTGGTAACTATGCCATGTGTGGTAAGGCTTACGATCCTCGTTTAATTTATGCATGGCCCACAGCTCAAATTGCTGTGATGAGTGGAAGTACAGCAGCAAAGACTTTGCTACAGATTCGGGTAAGCACCCTTAAGGGCCAGGGAAAAACCATCTCAATCGAAGAGGAGGAGCAATTACTTAAAGCGATTACAGATCGGTATAACGATCAGCTGAGTCCCTACTATGCCGCGGCTCGTTTGTGGGTAGATGGATTAATTGATCCATTGGAAACCAGAAAAGTTATTTCTATAGGTATTGCAGCAGCCAATTGTGCACCTGTCGAAAAATTTAACACAGGAATTATTCAAACCTGATCAGGATTTTTTTAAAATCTGAATAGTGCTGATGGAAAAATAATTTAATATTCTTGCATAGATGACGGAGAATGAATTAAAGGCACTGGTCTCACTTCTTGATGATGAGGATAAGCAAATTGCTGCTCACGTAGAGGAAAAGATATTGTCGTTAGGGAAGGAAGCAATTCCATTTTTAGAAAAGGAGTGGGAAAGTAATTTGAGCCCAACGGTGCAAAGCAGAATTGAAGAGTTAATTCACACACTTCAATATGATTTGCTTAAGGAGCATCTTAAAAACTGGTATGAAAGCAAAGAACAGGACCTGCTTACCGGTATGTGGATTATTGCCACCTATCAATATCCCGATATTGAACTAGAAAAATTAAAGCAAGAACTAGAACAAATCTATTATGAAACGTGGCTTGAGTTTCGCCCTGATTTATATGCCTTCGATCAGGTTAAGGTGATCAATAGTGTGATTTTTAATAAGCTTAAGTTTGGTGCCAATACCAAGAATTTTCATTCCCCAGGCAACTCCATGATCAATATTGTATTGGAAACAAGGAAGGGGAATCCCATTACGTTGTGCGTGATTTACATGTTAGTGGCTCAGAAGTTAAAACTCCCTGTAGCTGGTGTTAACCTTCCTAATCTTTTCATTCTCACCTATAAGGATGATAATCATCAGTTCTATATCAATACATTTAATAGAGGCTTAATATTTTCAAAACAAGACATAGAAAATTACATTAACGAACTTCATCTGGTGCCTCAGGCATCATTCTTTGAGCCGTGTAGCAATCTGGAAATTATCCGAAGAGCCTTGAGGAATCTGGTAATGTCATTTGAAAAAATGGGAGAGCATGCCAAAGCAGAAGAAGTGAAAATCCTTTTGATAGAAATTTCCGAGGGTGGTGATTTAGGAGTTTGATTTAAACTAACTCATTGGATTAACTTTACAAGTACGTCTTGATTTATTTCATGACCGCCATCAAATTCAATAAGCTTAGGATTGATATTAAGTCGCTCGTGGAGTGATGTAACTTCTTTTAGTCGTTCATCTGTAAGATAAGGATCAGTTTTCCCGAAGACTTCAATTATTTTCTTGTCCTTTAGTTTTTCATGAGCTGTTTCAAAGTTCATATCAGAGGGAAGAATACCTGCCCATAAAACTAATTGATTGAATACCGCATTGCCTTCAATAGCCCAACGGGTTGCGGTGGTTGCCCCTTGTGAGAAACCCAGAAAGGTAATTTCTCCCCGAAAGTTTTGAGGTACTTCCTTCAGGTAGATTGTGTTTAGGTAAGTTAGGTAATTATCAATATCAGCAAGTCTGTTCTCCCGGGTCATCCACGTAGCACCTACACGATTATTACCAGTGCGGGCCCTGCTGGTAACATCTTCCAGATAGAATTTGGACAGTCCTTCTGGTGCAATCACATGCACTCCTGCTTTTGATAACACATTGAATTTGGATATGAAAAACCTGGCTAGTTGACCATAGCCGTGCAGGACGAACCATATTTTATTAGTGACTGGAGTAAGCTCTCCCTGGGTGAAGTACCTGGTTTTATAATTAAAGTTTAGTTCTTGCTCTTCCATCATAGTATAAAAAAACAGCCATTGGAATTACCATGGCTGTTATATCAACATAGTAATATTCTTATCTTTTAAATCCAAGTGCACTACCACCACAACGGCTTGTAGCATCCTCAAAAGTATATTGAATATAATAGATGCCAGACGCGTTGCATGGATAGTTAATAGCAGACACGATTTGCCCGTTTATTTTACTGGAGGCCACTTTATTTCTATCCTTATCCAGGATACTTACTACAACGCCATCGGTATCCGCACCATTTGCACATAAATTAATCATGTACTGGGTTCCTTTCATAAACACATAGCTATATTCTACCTTATCTTTTGTTGAACCATCTACCTTATAACTTTTTAAAAAGTTAAAACCTGCAGTTAGTTTTGGAATGCAATTATTAGCAAGTTTATCCGTGTCACATTGATCTGCAATGTTGCTGGCTCCTAAGCAAAAGAAGGATAAGATCAGAATAACGAAAGCAATTTTATTCATGTTAATTTATAACAATTTTAGCTGATAATTTTAGTTCTGATGGAATTGATAATCGTTTTTATTTCTTCTATGTTCTGTTCGGTGATATCAATAGTAGTAGTACTATTGTCTTTTATCACGCCTACTCCGTTTACAATTTCCATGGACGATTCTTTATATGTGTAGTTAATGTTGATTTTCGCATAAGCTGCCTTTAGTGGCTCAAGATCTTTCAACAAGGCTGCCATACTTGCATCATCTCCGTAAAATGAAAAAAGCTCAAGAATTTGGTCTAGTATAATTTTCTGCTCACCTATTTTTTCAAATAGTTGTTTGCTTGGTTTTTTTGTCGCCACTTGGCAGGTAATCTGCATAGCTTCTAGCCAGCCGCCAGTTAAAAGCAACACGCTTAAGTTATCACGTCCTTCTGTTTGCAAGTAGTGATTGATATGATTGAAATTAAGTGTTGTAATCAAGAGCAACGAATCAAGATTTTTACTGTTGGTGGCAAGTCTTCCGATGGTTTCCACATCAAAAAACTGACCTATATTCAGGTCATCGGCTAATGATTTTATGGATGAGACGTATTCGATGCTAATCTGATTTTGCCGGTAAATATTGGTGTAACCTAAATCAGTTCCATAAACACCCAGGTTCAGTGCTTTTTTAAAGTTGTTATTGTATTTGGGTAGGTTTTCAGATTGATTCAGCAGCGAACCATTAAACTTGGAACCTGATTCTTTAAGAAGAACTGAACTCTCAAGAGGACTAGGAATTTGATCCAAAATGGAGTTGATTTTTTCTTCATCAATTCCGGTCTTTTCTTCTATTGTTTCTATACTTTTAAGGAATTCCTGATCGTCAGGTTTTTTTTCTGTGGCGCAACTGACCAGAAAGGCAGTTAGTACTCCAATGACAAAAATTCTCATCATGTTAGATTTGCTTATTACAAATTTAACAATTCAGTCTTCGTTACCAAAAACCGAGGTTTGTATTATTGATTTCCGAAGCTAGTAATAAATTCAACGATTTTGTGAAGAAATTCAAGATGCCAGAGGAGGTAGCATACCATTGACCTAAGCCAGATAATAATCAGATCAAACCAGAAGGTGCTAATGCAATAGCCGGCTAGATTTTTTTCAGGTACAAAAAATTTGGTTCGTTATCCAGACGGTAACCGGGATCATGCAATTGGAAGATGGGTTAAATGTTTTGAATTAGGCTTCCTTTGTATTCCAGAATTCTTTCTTTGACTGAGCTATTTTATACAAGATCAGCAATGGTTTCATTGAAAATTTTATTTTTTTCATCAATAATATCGATTCCCCTGTTCCTATAAAATCCCATTTTCTTTTCGAGTAAATTTGCATGAATGATATATTCTTTTTATAATTATCAAGAAAAAAAGTGATCTAACAGAATTCCTGCCTCTGTAGTGTATCCATCCTTTAAAAAGATGTTTTTTAAATCCATTTTTTAATTCCTTCCGGATAGGGTTATGCCCTTAATCCAGCATAGATTATTTTCTTTTCTTTGGTGATCGATTTTTGAGTAGAATCATTTTTCGAATACTGATTATTCAAAATAAATTGATTTTGGTTTTTTTTAAATCATCGGCAATATAGTCCACTTTGAAATCGGCAATGAAGTCCTTTCTCTCATATTCAAAATAAGACTTTTCGTATTCATTGTTTTTAAATTGATGAACCGTCATTGCCTCCTAGGCCAAACGCGAAACCATCAGTACTGCAATAACGGCCACTTTTCCTTTATTGCTAATTAATTCATTGAGTTTATCGAAGCGGAACAGTAATCCACTTAAAATTATCTTAAGAGTTAATAAAAGTGGAATCAGTATGTAAACTGTTATTGCAGAATTGAAAGCTGATGTGATGTTTAATCCAATAATGTTTGCTAGGCAAGATCTGGAAAAAAGAACTAAGCTAAAAGCCCAAGTCATTCCCTCTATTTTTAAAATTAAATTTCCTAGGGTAATGAACAAAATGGATTGAATGGCTGAAATCAGAAACAAAACAGCGAACTTCGAAATCAGGTAACTACTCCATCTGAGATTTAAAAACGATTCACGCTTCAGTATTCCTCTGTCTCTGATTATCTCTTCTGTTCTTACTGTAACCCGCAAAAAAAGCAACAATAATCGACAGGAGCATAAAGGTGGGAATATTTTCGTTATAGCGAAAAATATATTCTTTGCCGTTGGGTGCACTATTGTATTTAATAATGAATGCCGGAATAATAGTGAGTAGCGGAGCTTCTAATAAGTTATCAAAAAGTATTGTCTGTTACATAGCTTGTCCAGCAAATCACTTTTTGTAAAAATTGAAATTTGCTTAAATCAGGTTGAAAGATGCAGATTACGCGGTGGCTCATCTTTCACTTCCTCCAACCGGCCGAGCTTATGACCAGCCTTATACATTTCATTCCATTGCGGAGGAGTTATCTTTCTCTTGTTGGTAGATTGTCCGTATTCATTCAAATCCTTTGCTTCAAAAAAAATTTTCTTTCTAAATTTACATTGCCTTTAATTTCACACTGACCCCGGTAACTGTCTAACTGATGGGTACTTTTTTGTAATGATATACAGCTTCAATGGGTTTCCGTAATACACTGGAATTCCACCGGTATCCATAATGATCATTTTATCAAACATCTTGTAGATGTCAGATGAAGGTTGGCCACGAATATTAATTTCCCCTTGATTGAAAGTTTCTTAAGTAAATCGATTTCATTTTCGGAATCGCGTGACGAAATCCTCGAGGTCGGTTCACCTACAAATAGAACAGCAGGTTCTCTAATTAATTCGAGGGCAATGTTTAGACGCTTCCGCTGACCGCCACTGATTTGTTTAGCTAATACATTGCCAACCTTAAGATCTTTTCGTTGCTCTAAGCCCAGATCTTCCAATACTTTATTTACCCGATCGTGAATAACGGTTTCAGTAAGATTGGCAAAACAAAGTTTGATGTTGAAGAAGATGTTTTGGTAGACAGAAAGTTCCTCAATCAAAAGATCATCTTTCGATAAGAAACCAATTACACCCTCGAATTCAACATTATCTTCCTAGATATCAAATCTATTGATGCGAATTTTTCGTTTGGCAGATTTCTATAATCCCGCAAGGATATTCAATAAGGTTGTTTCACCGGCTCCTCTGGCGCCCATGCTGCCCATTAGTTTACCCTGGCCTTCCTTGATGGTAACCTCGCGAATTCCGATACTGGCATTGTGGAATTTACACTCTTCAATTTCTACACGAAATAAAAGTTTTTGGGATAGGATTTCATTATTGAATTCGGCAGCCAGATCGCTATGGTATAAGGCATTTCCTCCATGTGTTTTTATTGGCTACCAGGTCGTGATTTACTTTCGTTAACGATCAGGATATTGACAAAATTAAGCGTAGATAGGTTATCCGAAAAAGCAAACCTTCTATGTGTATGTTTGTGCTGCGAAATATTAACTACAGTAAAAACCGTATTGATGATCTCTATGCGCTGAGCTTAGAAATTCTTGTCGGAATGAACGAGCTCTAATATTTTAATTAGTACGACTACTTTCTGTTTTTGAGTTAGGTTTTTGTTTATTTTTTTGCGGATCGCAAGAGTTTTGAGAGAATCTTTTACGGATGGAACTGAGGTTCTCTCATCTTCAAGGTGTTCAACTTGTGTATGAAACACGGATATCGTGTCATAGACATCTAAGTAAGATTGAATTGATGATTGATCTAATTCCTTTTGAAAAAAGTAATTACAAATTGTTTTTCGTTTTCTGTGACACCTCTATCCTGCTTGGTTATGATAGCGAATAGTTGATTTAGGGATTTTAGTATTTCTTCACTCATCCTGTCAGAATCGATTGCAGATCATCAAACTGTTTTAAATTCGAAAGGAAGGGTAACGAGCTCAGCTAGTTCCTGTCCCATTTCTTCCATATCTTCATCTTCATCCGAAAAATACCAGATCACTTTAGCGCCCGGTACGTTTTCCATGATTTTAAACAGATCTAAAAATTGCCGTGAAGTAGCTGTGTTCAAATACTCCAACCGTATATTAACTTCCGTTTTGGGGTTAGGATTATTGCCATATTCAACCAGCCATTCCTGCACCGGCTTATAGAATTTTCCGGCATCTTCCATTAAGGATCGCCCCTCAATGTTAAATTGATTTTTTTGTTGACTAAAGTTTAGTGATGGTGTTGTTTCTGAACCAGTAATCTCGAGATTTTCCACAGTAGTATTATTTAAAGTGTTTACTCATGCAAATTGTTGCGCTTAAAAACGAAAGGTAAAAGACTTTCGGCAGAAGCACACTTAATCCATTCATTCTTTGATTTCAGAAAGATCACCTCGAAGGGTTTATTCTGTCTTTCTTCAAATTCACTCATTACCTGACGGCAGGCACCACAAGAAGAAGCCGGTGAAAGTTCCTTGTGATTTTTACGGTGTGCACTAATAGCCATTTTCATAATTTGTTTTTCGGGGTGTTGCGTAGCCGCAGTATAAAGTACCACCCGTTCTGCACAAATACACAATGGGTATGAGGCGTTTTCCTGATTGGATCCTGTTAAAACAGTTCCATCTTCCAGCATGATAGCCGCACCTACATGAAATTTAGAATAGGGGGCATATGCAAAGTTGGCTGCTTCTTTTGCTTTATGGACAAGATACTTGGATTCGTTATCAAGTTCTTCGATGTCATAAAATATTTCAAATTCTTTCATAAAGTAGAAATTTCAAAAAAGTGATTACGGATTATCCTTCATAAGGACCTGATGCAGATGTAGAAAGGTAACAAACTCAAATATTCTTATGAAACATTAATGCATAATTCCAGTAATTTAGATTTTCTTTTCATTATGGATCATAAATTTATTCTTGTTGTTGGCGCTGGCCGATCATCTTCATCTTTAATCTCCTTTCTTTTAACTCAGGCATCCGAGTATAATTGGACAATTACCGTTGGCGACATTTCACTTCAGGCTGCGCAAGATCGGGTTGGAATTTCACCCTATGGTAAGCCAATTCAATTTAATATTGATGAGCAGGAGCGAAGCCGCAAAGCGATTGCAGCCAGTGATGTGGTTATTTCTTTATTGCCTGCTCCTTTACACCCACAGGTCGCGAAAATCTGCCTCACTGAAAAAAAGCATTTGCTCACGGCAAGTTATGTTTCGGAGGAGATGAAATCTTTTAGCGATCAGGCTAAAGCCAATAACCTTCTTTTTCTTAACGAATGCGGTTTGGATCCAGGCATTGACCACATGAGTGCCATGCAGGTTATTGATAAAATAAAGGTAATGGGAGGAACGCTCACTTCCTTTGAATCTTTTACCGGAGGACTCATTGCCACGGAAACAGACACTGAAAATCCCTGGCGGTATAAGTTTACCTGGAATCCGCGCAATGTGGTTATGGCTGGGCAAGGCACTGCGAAATTTTTACAAGAAGGTCAGTATAAGTTCATTCCCTACCAGCAACTTTTTCTACGCACTACACCCATCGCTGTTCCGGGCTATGGCGAATACGATGGCTATGCCAACCGCGATTCTTTAAGGTATATGGAAACCTATGGCTTAATGAATATTAAAACTATGTTACGCGGCACACTTAGAAATAAGGGCTATTGTCAGGCCTGGCATGTATTGGTACAGTTAGGCTGCTGCGATGATACTTATCAGATGGAAGGAGTTGAAGCTATAACCCATGCCGGATTCATTAATTCTTTTCTTGATAATCAGTCACCTGAATTGGCAGAAGAAAAACTGATGAACTATTTCAAACTTTCTTCTGAAAGTGAAGAGATGATTCGTTTGCGATGGAGTGGATTATTTTCGGATGAAAAAATTGGAATAGCTTCTGGGACGCCAGCGCAGGTTCTTGAGCATATTTTAAATAAGAAATGGAAGTTGAAAACCGGAGATAAGGATTTTATCGTGATGTGGCATCGCTTCGTATTTAGTCAAGGGGGCACAACCAAAGAAATCCAGGCTCATCTCACCGTAACGGGCGATGATGAAGTGAATACGGCCATGGCAAAAACAGTAGGCCTTCCACTGGCTATTGCGGCAAAGCTTTTGTTGGAAGGTAAAATCAAAAGCAGAGGTGTGGCCATTCCAGTTGATCAGGATATTTATGATCCTGTGCTGAATGAATTAAGTCGTTATGGAATTCGCTTAGTGGAACGAGAAATCCATTAGCGTCTTAGTAATATACTGATGGGAAGAGATAAGAAGTAAACAATGGTAACAGGCCACGATTGTGAGATCACGAAACACAATCCTGTTTGAATGAGATAGAAAACGGGCACCAACACCATGCCGATCGCATACTTGAGTGATCCAATAAATTGAGTGTCTTTCACTTTATTCTTTAATATCCAATGGAGAATAAACCTTGGAAGAAAATGATTGATTGATTCGTACATACGAATCGGATTCCAACGAGACTGAAGCTTTTGATTTTCTATTTTATCCTGAACAAGATCAGCTATAGAATTTTCTTTTACTAATTGCTGATCCAATTTTAACTGATCCACTAAGTCTTTTTTCACCTGTCGGTTAGCTAGCCAAAAAGCGAGTCTGCTATCATAATGTTCCGGATCGATGTTTAAAATAAGAGGCTTGATTCCCTCCATGGTCTTATTAAGCATTGTGTCAATATTTTCCTGAGCACTTAATTCATTGCTAAAAATTTCCTTTACGGATATTGGCTTTCCAAAAGTGACCAGTACCCTGGAACGAAAATCAGTATGTGATTCATATTGAACTCCCACAGGCACAATAGTGACTCCCAGTTTCCAGTCGTTTCGTGCTTCGGCCGCGATAGCAATGCGGGCAAATCCTTTTTGAAGTGCTCGCAAATACCATTGGCCATTATGATTTCCTTCTCCAAAAATCAAAATGGAGTTTTGTTTTGAAAGTAATTCTACACAATTGTCGATAACCTCATCATTTTTCCTTAGCGTACTAAATCCATCGCGAAAGCGATAGACAGGAATCATTTGTAAAATGGCTAAAATTTTCTTGACGAATTTGCTGCTAAATACATTGGCACGAGTAAGAAACCATGGTTCACGACTTGAACTACAGCTGATGAGCACGGCATCTAAAAAGGCATTTTGATGATTGGCAACAAAAATGACAGGACCTTTAGGAATAGGCACGAGTTCTTGAACCTGCCATTTACTAAAATAGAAACTGAGTGCGGTTTTACAATATTGCTTTAGCGAATGATAAATTAATTTCTCCATCTCTTAAATCTCATCACAATTGAACTGATTCTACTATTGGGCGCTTGCGCATGAATGCGGAAAAAGCGAAGCCTGAAATCAAATGCCACACTCCCCACCATGCGGCCACCACAGCCATGGCCGTATTGCCATTAAAAAAATTAAAAATTAAAATCAGTGCAAGTCCGGAATTCTGGATACCTGTTTCAATAGCCACTGTGCGATTTACTGCTTCATGATTTTTTAATAGTTTACTAAAATAATAGGCTATCAGCAGCGCGCAACCATTGTGAAATAGAACAATCCAAAAAACATCAGCCAGGTAAGCTTCAAAGCCTTTATAATTATTGACTACCGCTATGATAATAAACGCAGTGAGCATCATCATCGATAGAATCCGGATGGGGCCAGCGATCTTTTTAATAAACGAGCCATAACGTGCAGACAACCACATGCCAACTAGCAATGGGATCAGCAGTATCGAAACCATATTAAGCATGAGCGACAAGAAATCAATTTCAAGTGATTTCAATTCGCCCGACAGCGAAGGAACCAATGATACACAGAAAATAAAATTCAGAGGTGTTATAATAAAGGCAGCCAGGGATGAAACTGCTGTCAATGTTACTGACAGGGCAACATGACCTTTTGCCATTTGAGAATAGAAATTGGAAACATTGCCACCAGGGCAAGCAGCTACGAGTAGCAAGCCTAAGGCCATGCCATTGCTGATGGGTAAAACAGTTACCAGCAATACGGTGAAAAGCGGAAGGATGACGAATTGAGCAAACAACCCGGTGAGCACAGCTTTCTTTTGGTTGAGCAATTTAGTGAAGTGTTCTACTTTGATATCCAGTGCGACCCCTAACATGATAATGGCTAAACAAATATTCAGGGCAGTGAGGCTACCTGATGAAAAATGTATGGAGACAGGTTCTGACAAAACGGTTTCGTTATAGGTATTTAAATATACAGGATTCCTGAAAATTCAATCTTCGACTTTATTTTTATTTTGTTCGTACCAATCATCCACTTGCAGCCTGCCACTTTCGGCAGCTTGCACGGCAAGCACATCGCAGCGTTCATTTTCAATATGCCCGGCATGACCTTTTACCCAAACAAACTTAGGTTTGTATTTCAGGTGCAGGGGAATGTAGCGTTGCCATAGATCGGCATTTGCTTTCTTTGCAAAGTTTTTTTTCTGCCATCCCCAGATCCAACCTTTCTCAACGGAGTCAACTACGTATTTAGAATCGGAGTAGATGGTAACAGCAATATCCGTTTTTGTAATCGCCTCCAGACCTTTGATTACGGCCAGCAATTCCATCCGGTTGTTGGTGGTGAGACGAAATCCATCAGAGAGTTCTTTTTCATGGTGATTGAATTTCAGAATTACCCCATAGCCCCCACGACCGGGATTACCTTGTGCCGCTCCATCGGTGTAGATGCGAATCATGCAGGTAATACATTACTCTTGAAAATTTTTACAGCAATGGCGAGCAGAATCACTCCAAACACTCTGCGTAAGACAGCAAAGCCTGATTTACCAATTACCCGTTCCAACCATGAAACAGAGCGCAATACCAGATATACGAAAACAAGGTTTAACAAAATTCCGATCAGCACATTTGTTTCTTCGTACACCGCGCGCAGCGATAGAATGGTGGTCAGCGTTCCAGCACCGGCAATGAGGGGAAATGCGAGTGGAACAATTGAACCTGAACCTTTTGCATCAGGATCGTCTTTGATCAAGGTGATTCCTAAAATCATTTCCATGGCTACTATGAAAATCACGATGGCACCCGCTACGGCAAAGGAGGCTACATCCAATCCGAATAATTTAAGAATGGATAATCCCAAATACAGGAATCCCACCATCAACACGGCTGAGATGATCGTTGCTTTCTCCGCATAGATTCTTCCCTCGCGTTTTTTGATCAGGATAATGAAGGGGACAGAGCCGATAATATCGATTACGGAGAATAGAATAAGGGAAACGGAAAATATTTCTTTGATGTCCATGGATAAAATTGAACCACAAAATTAGCAGAAATTCCGTTGGGCAGGTTAACTTGTTGTTGAGATGAATAAACAAGTAAAATTGTTCTGGATTGCTACTGCGGCTACCATCGGCTGGTTTATTCTGATGCGACCGTTTACACCTACTAACATTGTGCAGTTTGAGCTGGCAAAGACAATAGAATCTGCACAGCAAATTATTGATACATGGGGAATGGACGGCGAATCAAAAGCACGAATTAGTATTTACCTCGATTTCGTATTTATATTCTTGTATTGCTGGGCTATCGACCTCGGCTGTAAAGTTTCCACGGCTTTTTCAAATAATGAAAAATTAATGATGGCCAGGAAATTCTTTTCGCGCGGGATCTGGTTTGCAGGAACTTGTGATTTAATAGAAAACTTCGCTATGCTCTTCACACTTTCGGATATGAACGAGGGTACGGTTTCGATGGCATTCTATTTTGCAATCATCAAATTTACGATTGTGTTGGTTGCCTTGTTGTTGATATTTCTTTCACTGGGTGTAGGTTTATTTAAGTTTGCCATTAAAGACTAAATAAAAAAGGTGTCCTTTCGAACACCCCTTTTATAGATCCAAATTAAACTAAAACTCAAAAGAAAATCTGATACTGCATTACAACCTGACTCTTGTTTCCATTTCGGATCAAGTCAGTGCCTTGTTGCAAATAGAAGGGTCTGTTCTGATAATCGAGTGTGATTTTGCTGTTGTGTCCTTTCAGGAGCCAGTTAACACCAACGTCTATCACGTTCATTTGTTTATCCAGCCTATCATAGTTGGCACTCATCAACGATGCATACGGCATTAACGTTCCGTTGCCTTCGCCCAGCAAATCTTTCTTCATCAGATAACCTACCTGAGTGTACCACACTTTGCCACTGCCAAACATTGGAAATGCATTACCCTGGCTGCCAGATGGGTATATTCCGCTTACCGTTGATGCAGGATTCATGATACCGTTATAGCGAAGGTATCCTGGACCGAAATCATAATTGTAGTAGCCAACATAGGCATTGAGAGCCGTTCCTTTTTCTGTATTAACCGGAGCATCGTAAAATACAGCGGCAGACCACAAGTTCATGGAATGATAAATGGTATCAGCAGCTTCTTTCGTCCAGGTGGCCTTGCTTTGTGTAATAAATCCTGCTTCCAGGTTTAGGACTTTCTTCTTGCCGAGATACGTGCCTGTCATGTAGGGTGTAGTGTGTGCTTCGGTATCGAAGAAATTATAAATAAATAATCCCTGATATTGCTTGTGATGACCACGCTGTGAAAACGTAGCATTGTTTGACAAGGCAGGAATTGGCTGGCCGTTGGTGGTAACCGGAAACGGATCACTGAGTACTACACGATAATCCAATTTGCCCAGTTGACCCCGCGCATAGGCGCTGAGCTTTCTTGAAAACTCATCGGTTTGATCTACGGTAGCTTGTGCAAATACGGGAACATCCATAGTCATAATCGTGGATACACTGGGCTGACTAAATCGTGAGAGGCCATTGGCGATAGTAAGTCCACCACCCAGGATCAGCTTTTCATTTCCTTTGGTTACACGATACTCGCCCAATGCATCGTGAAAGAAGGCTTGTAATTTTCTATTGCCAGCATTCTGCGACAAATAGTTAAAGTTATTTTGGCCGAATTGAAAATAGAAAAACACGCGATCGGTCATCTGACCATACAATTGAAAACGTGTTCTTCGGAGACCGATATCAAGTGTTTCGTTTTTCGGTTCGCCCAAAACACGTGTGCCGGGGTTGCTCTGATCATAGCGTAACCAAACCTGATTTAAAAAGGTAGCCTTGATATAGCGGCTGCCAGTATCATTTAAATTCAATTTTAACTCATTGATTTCTTTCGGTTTATCCTGTGCCTGAGTAACATAGTAAAGGCAAAGCAAAACCAGTAAAGCGATAATTCTTTTCATGGCTTTAAATAAGTTTGAGTAATAAAAACAGGGAGTGAAATTAATTCACTCCCTACATTCATATAATCGCCTAAGCTTCCTTATTTTGAAGAATTGATAAAAACTCTTCAGCGAATTTGGCGATATACAAAATTTCAGAAGGATTTAACAGGTCACGTTTTTTATAGAAGATGAGCCTGTTACGGTGGCATTCAATATGCATTTCTTCACGATTTTCAAGAAACTGAATGATATTCTCCGTAAAGTAACTTCGTATCTGATCTTCATTCTGGCCTCTCAGATAGTACTTCTTGGAAAATACAGGGTGATTATAAAAGTCAATATCTTTCCCCAAAACTCCTTCAAAGAGTTTTGAAAACAATCCTTCAGGCTCTAATGCAAAATCAGGGATTAAAAGATCTGTTTCAGAGACTTGTAAAATAGTCATCTGAATTTCACTCTGCGAGTGTCTTGCTCCTTCTTGCAGGGTAATGTCTGATGATTCAAGTTTTCCGGCTTCCACATATTTTCCTAATGTATTTTCTTCATAAGGAATTTTATTTCCATTCTGAATGGGAAAGTCTTTGTACTTGATACTAATTTTTACTTTTTGAGGGAAGAAGCTCCAGTCATTGTTTTCGGCAAACTTTCTCAATTCTAACTGACGCGGGCTCAGTTTGATTTCCAGCTTATTCACATTATCGGGTGAATACTTACGGGCAGCCAACGGGTGATTTGAAAATGGTTTGAAGCGATCAAAACCAACAGACACCACCGAACCACCTGCATGAGCGCACTCATCTTCCATGTGGTGTAAGTATTCCATAAAGCTGTGATCGAGCAGATGTGCATCTGAAAAATCGACTGTAATTTTTTTACTGTGGTCGATGGTGCTAAATGCTTTCTTAAAACCAATCAAGTTGGAGAAGATTGCTGATTCTTTAACTTTAATAAAGTACTCATCGCCCTGATGACTGAATTCGTATTTGGCTTTAAATAGATTTCTAAAGGAAACACCATTCAGGATATGAAATACAAACTTCATCAGGATACCTGCGCCTACACCGACTAACAGATCAGTTGAAACCGTGACAATGATGGTGATTATAAAAATCACCAATTGTTCGGAACCAATCTTATACGTTTTAAAGAATTCGTTGGGTGAAGCAAGACGATAACCCACGGCAATCAGCAATGCTGCGAGTGCCGTATTAGGAATCATTTCGATCACTGGAATAAATAATAACATAGCTACTAACAAAAAGAAGCCATGGAAGAAGTTACTCCACCTTGTGCGTGCTCCAAAGTTGATGTTTGCAGAACTTCTGGCAACTTCTGAGATCATGGGTAAGCCACCGAGTAACCCAGCGAGTGCATTGCCGGCACCTACGGCCATCAGGTCTTTATTGGGATTGGAAATTCTTTTCCAGGGATCAAGTCCATCAATCGCCTTTACCGTAAGGAGCGACTCAAGACTATTCACAAACAGGAACATGATCACATACTTCCAAAAAACGAAAGTCCCGATCATGCTAAAGTTTGCATTGATCCCTATTTCTCCCCAGAATTCGCCAATCTTAACCATATCAAACGCTGGCTCGGTATGTTTGAAATCCATGATCCAGGCTAATGGGATAGTGACCAGAAGAACAATGACAGGCGCAGGCACTTTTTTAAAAAGTTTACCTTTTATAAAGGGTAAACCAAAAATGATAATGAGACTGATAATGCCCACCATAGTGACTCGCGGGTCTTCATTCATTAATGAATGAGGGATCATTTCAAATAATTCAATTGGTTCCTTACCTTTTAAGGTGGCCGGATCAATGCCCAGCAGGACGTGAATTTGTTTGGAGAAAATAATTAAACCGATGGCAGCCAGCATTCCATGAACAGCGGAATGCGGAAAAAAGTCGCTTAGTGATCCAAACTTTAGCCAACCGAATACGATTTGAATCAGCGATGCTACTACAATTACACCAAGCGCAAGTTTCCAGCCTTCAGTGCCACCACCCATTTCAGTTACGGCACCGGCACAAATGGTAATAAGTCCTGCAGCAGGACCTTTTATGGTTAAACGTGATCCTGCAAAAATACTTACAAATAAGCCTCCAATCATGGCGGTGAGCACGCCCATAGCAGGAGGAAACTCACTGGCTTTGGCTATACCCAAGCTTAAGGGCAATGCGAGAAGAAATACGAGAAAGCCGGAAACTGCATCGTTGGTCCAGTTTTGCTTTAATCCTTCTAATCCATCTTTAGGGATTTCTGTTGTCTTCATAATTAATTATTAGGGGTGTCGAGAATAGAATTCGACACGTAGATAAATTTCCTTTAAAACAATAATTGTTGACTTTTATTAGGAAAGTCAAAAGCAGATGTGACGAGACCACAACTGTTGTTCAGAAAATTATAAATCAAATAAGAAGAACCCTGTGGAGAGTATAGAGAGAAGGCTGTATGTCAAACCGGTCTCTAGGAAGCGACCAGGTAACCTGAATAGGTTCAAATTTTTGGAGTTCGTTGAAGACTTCAATGAAGCAAACGCTGATCAGGGAATCATCTTTTCCTTCACGCTCTTCATTGTTCACTTCTTCAAAGATCAGGTGAGCGATCAGATCAATCGGTTTATTTTGCTCGGTGATCTGATTATTGGTATTCTGAGAAGTGGTTTCGCTTTCGGGCACTCCCAACAATACAGCGGGAGCTAGCAGTTCAAAACTGAAGATGATGATGGCAAGAATTCTCAAAATCTTATTATATCTCAACAGCATGAATACGTGTAATTCATGCAAATGTCTGATATATTTTTCATTTTTTATTATCAGCCCAATTCTTTTCTGCTCTCAACTCTTTGTTCTGCTGATTTTGATAGCGTTTGATGCAGGCATTTGAACTCTTTGAGAGTTGATTTCTTTGAAAGTCGTGTCTCCGGTATTTTTTTGAGACATTAAGAATTTCATACCTTTGGCTTAATGAACTTAAAAAACCCCATACTGACCCTAACAAGCATTGTGTTGGTTTTCTTTTTGTTTGCACCGATTGTAGTCAGATCGTTCCATACCTACCTTGACAGTTACTCAAAAACTACAGGCCTTGCCAAATCTTCCAATATGCCTGGTAAGTCAGATGCCCAGATGCCATTTGAAGAAAAGGAAAAGGAAGAAGGTTCTGATAACATCGTCATTGCACTGCCTTTGATTTACGTTTTAACGGAGTACATTTCATTCACTGCCGAATCAGTAAATAAATTTCCAGAGGTTCGCACCTCGGGCTTCTTTGGAAGCACTCCGCTTTATATTGCCAAACGATCTATTCTGATCTGATTAGGGTTTTCATCCCCCAAGCGCCCTTTGCGCGTTTTCAATTTCTTATTTGAATTAAAAGTGGCAGGCAGCCACACTTTGTATGAAGACGAATACATCAACTATATTTAATGAACATCATTTAATTCACGAGCTTAAGCACTATTTGCCGGCTCAGGCTCCGCTCAAAGACTTTATTCATCATAACACGCTACACGGATTTCAGAATCTGAAATTCAATAAAGCCATTTATAGTGCCTCGGCTATTTTTGGTTACCGTGTTTCACTTTCTCTTGCAGAGTATCGCGCCCATTATCAATCGGGCAGAATAAATCAGGTGATACTGGCCAAGGTAATTGCCCAGCGCAAAGGACCCGATCTGGTTGGCGAGTGGAAGGATAAACTTGTAAACAACCAATATCATAAGGACTCTCCACGCATTGGTTCACTACGATCTAATTGGAAGAAGCACTACCATCTTGATTTAGATTCGCAGGTTCATCCGTTACTTTTTAGAATATTATGCTCTTATCTTGATCAGGGAATTTCCATGTGGAATTTTCCAATTGGAAATAAGGGCTTCCTTACCGCCATCAGAGAAATAGAAAAGGGAAGCTTTACCAGTTTCTTTAAAACGAAACGTGCGAAAGATTTATTGATATCGGAGCATTGTGGCATACAATCGCTATTGAAGATTTTGTTGGGCCACGATGAAAAATTGTATGATCAATATGTTTTTGATCAGCAGTTTTCTCATCAGGGGTGGTCAGGTATGGTAGCTACGGTAGAAGATCAACCACAAACGTTATTAGATCATAAAAAAATTACTCTGCATGATTTGATCATTTTTGAGTTACTACTTGAAATTGACGCGATCGACAGCCACTTCGGTGAAGAATGGCTACCACTCGAGCAGGTCATTAAGGATCGCCCTGTTGAGTTGTTTGCCGAAATACCTGTAACGGAATTAGATGAAGTAACCTCGCTTTGGCAGGATGCTTTTGAATGGAGTTATTATGATGAGGTGCTTGCTGGTTTAAAAGAGACTAAGCAAGAAGCGCGCATCGACAAGCCCAGTTTTCAGGCAATGTTCTGCATTGATGATCGAGAATGTTCATTACGCAGATACCTGGAACACGAGGATCCAAGTTGCGAAACATTTGGAACGCCCGGTTTTTTTGGAGTAGAATTTTATTTTCAACCTGACCATGGAAAGTTTTATACGAAACTTTGTCCTGCTCCGGTTAATCCAAAATTCTTGATCAAAGAAGTCGGTGTTACTAAAAAGAATGAGAAAGACGCCTATTTTACTAAGCACTCTCATTCACTTTTCCGCGGCTGGATGATCACGCAAACGCTTGGCTTTTGGTCAGCACTTCGCTTGTTCATCAATATTTTCAAACCATCCATGGGGCCGGCCACGGCATCGTCATTCAAACACATGGATCAGTATTCTAAGTTGATCATTGAGAATACTAAACCGGATCATCGCGAGAATGACTTACAGGTAGGATTTACCATTGAAGAAATGGCCGACCGCGTGGAGGGCCTGTTGCGCAGTATTGGGTTGATTAAGAATTTTTCAAATCTGGTTTACGTAGTCGGTCACGGATCGAGTAGTGTAAACAATCCGCACTTTGCAGCGTACGATTGTGGTGCCTGTTCGGGGCGAGCCGGTTCGGTTAACTCACGTGTGGTTTGTCATATGGCCAATCATCTTGAAGTGCGTGCCATATTAAGGTCACGAGGATTGATGATTCCTGATGAAACACAATTTGTGGGTGGATTACATGATACAACCCGAGATGAGATGATGTTCTTTGATTTGATTGCATTGACTGCTAAAAATATTGAACTTCATACCAAAACTGAACACGTATTCAGAGAGGCATTAGATCTAAATGCGAAGGAGCGATCCAGAAGATTTGAATCCATCAATTCGCATCTGAGCGCAAAACGAATTCATGAGAAAATCAGAATACGGTCGGTTTCTTTATTTGAGCCACGCCCGGAACTCAACCACGCCACAAACTCATTGTGTATCGTGGGGCGCAGAGATCTTACGCGTCATCTCTTTTTGGACAGACGATCTTTTTTAAATTCGTATGACTATGCGACTGATCTGGATGGTAAACTTTTATTAGGTATCATTCGGCCGCTTGGCCCGGTTTGCGGAGGAATTAATCTGGAGTATTTTTTCTCTCGCGTAGATAATCAGAAGTTGGGTGCTGGCACAAAACTTCCGCACAACGTAATGGGATTGTTTGGTGTTGCCAATGGAATTGATGGTGATTTGAGGCCAGGCTTACCCAGTCAGATGATTGAAGTGCATGATCCTGTGCGCCTCCTGATTGTGGTAGAACATTTTCCTGATGTAGTGTTACAAGTAATTCAAAAGCAACCCGAAACCTATGAATGGTTCATCAACAATTGGGTACATCTCGTGGCGATCAATCCAGAAACACGAGAGCTTTCTGTATTTAATGAAGGTGAGTTCTTACTCTATCAACCCATTAAAGAACACGTAGAGGTTGCTGCTGATTTAGTGAGTGTGATTGAATCGCACGATGAAAATTTACCCGTCTACTCAATTTCATAATATACGTTATGGCATACTTGCTTCAATTTTTTATTCTCTTGCCTATAGTAGGTTATGGAATTAGTTTGGTCGTTCCGCGTAGCAAAGAAGATATTATTTCATGGAGCGCGTTTGCCACAGTAGGCGCGCACCTGATCTTCTTTCAGATATTTTTGGTGTATTGGTTGTTTCATGGTTATCCTACTTTAGATTATAAGGAGCTGGTTATTTTCAGGACCACCGATTACGAGTTCTTTGTTGATTTTTATTTTGACAAGGTAACTGCAGTGTATTTGCTCGTAGGTTCATTCCTTACTTTTTTAGTTACGATCTACAGCCGGTATTATATGCATCGCGAGCCCGGTTATAAGCGATTCTTCAACACGATCCTCTTTTTTTACGTGGGGTATAACGTGGTGATTTTTTCGGGTAATATGGAAACTCTGTTTATCGGATGGGAGATCTTAGGTGTATCTTCATTCCTTCTAATTGCCTTCTATCGCGATCGTTACCTGCCGGTAAAGAATGCTGTAAAAGTTTTTTCTATTTATCGCATTGGTGACGTAGGTCTCATTCTGGCCATGTGGATGGCGCATCATTTGTTTCATGAGAACATTACGTTCCTGAAATTGAATAACTACGAATTAGTACACGGTCATTTGCAAAATCACACCTGGATTGGGATTTTCATTTCCTTGATGATTTTGCTTTCTGCTGCAGCGAAGTCGGCACAGTTTCCCTTCTCATCCTGGCTGCCCAGAGCGATGGAAGGCCCAACTCCTTCCAGTGCTATTTTTTATGGTTCTCTTTCTGTGCATTTAGGTGTGTTTGTATTATTCAGAACATTTCCATTTTGGGATCACCAGCTTTCTGTTCGTATCATCATCGCATTGGTTGGCTTAGTGTCAAGTATAATCGCTACTGGAATTGCACGTGTTCAATCTTCGGTTAAAAGTCAGATTGCCTACGCCTCGATCGCGCAAATTGGTTTGATATTTATCGAACTCGCTGCAGGCTTGGAAGATCTCGCCTTGATTCACTTTGCGGGAAATGCGTTCTTAAGAACCTATCAATTGCTTGTATCTCCTTCGGTAGTGAGTTACTTGATCCGAGAGCAATTTTACAATTTTATTCCCCGGCCTCAAACTATTGAAGACTCCTTCCCAAAAAGGATGGAGTACACCTTATATATGTTGTGTTTGAAGGAGTGGAACCTGGATACACTCATGTATCGCTATCTCTGGAATCCGTTAAAAATGACTGGACGAAAATTGAATTTTCTGACATTGAAGAGAGTAATTTATTTTCTGATTCCTATTTATTTGATAGGATTGTTTAGTGTGTATAATCGTGAGATTGTACCAGACCAGATAAAAGTATACTTGCCGTATGTATTCTCACTCATTGCGTTAATCACCGTTCTCAAAGCATTCACAGAAAGAAAGCACGCCCGCGTAAGTTGGTTGCTGGTGGTGATGAATCACTTCTGGGTTGCTCTGGCGATTTCGTTCAATGAGCAATTTAGTTTCAGTCAGGTGCATTACTATTTAAGCGGTGTAACGATTGCCGGTATTCTCGGATTCCTTAGCCTGAGATGGTTGAAATCCCATGAGGGAAGTATTGACCTTGATCAGTTTCATGGTCATTCCTACAAGCATCCAAAATTTGCAGTAGTCTTTTTATTGGCTTGTTTAGGCGTGTCTGGTTTTCCGATCTCTCCTACTTTTATTGGAGAAGATTTAATCTTTACCCACATTCATGAAGATCAGCCCATGCTTGCATTGATTGTGTCGCTCACGTTTATTATTGACGGATTGGCGATCATCCGAATGTATGCGCGCCTCTTCCTTGGCCCTCATGTTAAATCAATTTATGAAATGGCTTACCGTTCTTCTTAGCGAAGAGATTGGTAAGAAAGATTGTGTTGTGTATATTT
This sequence comes from Bacteroidota bacterium, assembly GCA_947470895.1. GTDB lineage: Bacteria > Bacteroidota > Bacteroidia > Cytophagales > Cyclobacteriaceae > ELB16-189. Next base: position 28,555 of record CANIVF010000014.1, on the reverse strand, counting down.
TTTGCGTGGTCTGCAGTAGTACAGACCACGTTTTATTTTTTCTTGGCCCGAATTAATTCCAGCACACCATTGACGAAAGTGAGTGGATGAGGTGGATTGCCTGGAACGAACAGATCTACGCTATACTTATCCAGAAAGCTTCGGTCTAATGCTCCGCTTCCTGTAAAGATGCCACCACTGATAGCATCGGTTCCCACGAGGATTAGGATTTTCGGATTGGGCACGGCATCATAACATACCTGTACTGCTTCGGCCATATTTTCAGAAATAGGGCCGGTGATGACAATACCATCGCAATGGCGAGGTGAGGCCAAGAACTCAATTCCAAAGCGACCCATATCAAAGTTTGGATTCCCACACGCGTTGAGTTCTGCTTCATCGGCATTCGATCCTGCTGCTGATATTTCCCTAAGTTTGAGTGAACGGCCAAACAAGGATCTTATTTCGTTGCGTATTTTATTTTCATCGATCAGGATAGGAGTATGGTTTCCTTCTTGAATAATCAATCGCTCGCGCACATTCGTGGCGATTTTGTAATCGGTAGTGAATTTAATTTTATCAGGAAAAGCAAACGAACATTCTCCACACATCACACACATGCCCATGTCGATGCGAACGGGAGCTTTGACAATAGCACCTGTTGGACAAAGTGCAATTAGTGTGTCTTCATTTACTTTTTTCAATGAAATTTCGGGTCTTCCTTTGAAGGGGCCAGGTAGTTGTGGCTTGGTTACATCGGGAATAAACTGTTTGCCCAGTCGTTTTAATATATATAGTTCTTCCATAAGCAGCATAGGGTAAAAATTTATATATTTATAGATCATGACCACAGTAGGAGAGATTGTAGCTTTTATTGTTGATCGGAAAATCTGAGATCTCTAAATCACGCAGTGAAAGTGCTAATGCCATCCAGTTGTGGACAGAAGGATCTTTTACTTTATAGTGCATGATTTCTCCGGTTCCATCAGTAACAGCGCAATGACAAATTTCGCCACGCCATCCTTCTACCAAAGAAATTCCAAACGAGTTGATACCTAATTTATAATCAGCGGCACTCCGCGGTTTGGGGGAAGGCCCGTTAATATGTTTTAGTTCGTTAATTAGTTTTCGTATGTAGGCGATTGAATTCTCAATTTCCAGTTTTCGTAAGTAGGCCCGCGCCCACACATCTCCATTTTCTAATGTATGGCTTACGATAGCATATTCTTTGTAGGCTGATGAAGGATGAGAAGTGCGCACATCCCGTTTGATACCCGCCATGCGTGCCGCCATGCCCACGGCACCAATCAAATTCATCTGGGTCTTGGTTACTTTGCCAATGGCCTCCATGCGCATGAGTGCTGAAGGAAGTGAGAACAGCCTCTCGCTCATAGGAGCAAAGCTTTTTTCAAAACGATCAAGCAGCTCGATCAGTTTTTCTGCCAGATCATCCGTAAATGGATAATGTGTTCCGCCCACGCGGTTGAGCCCTTTGCCAAATCGATTGCCGCACCAAGTTTGTGTATAGTTGATTATCGGAGTGCGCAACGTTCCAAATACAGATGATGCTAATTGATATGCCAAGCCGATATTCATATTCCCCAAGTCTCCAACGTGCATAGCAATACGTTCTAGCTCTAAGGCGATGGTGCGTTCAATTGCTAATCGGCTTCCGATGGTCACATTTCCCATGGATTCCATCAAATTAATAAAAGCATGGGAATGACCCACCGCAGTATCACCGGCAATGGATTCTGAAAGTACGGTCTGCTGGATCAGCGCTGGTTTCTTTATAAATAAATCTTCCACTCCGCGATGTTGCCAGCCTAATTGGATTTCTAGGTGCAGTACGGTTTCGCCATTGCATAAAAAACGAAAGTGCCCGGGTTCAATCACTCCTGCATGTATCGGGCCAACACCAACTTCATGCAACTCTTCGCTATCAATTTTATAAAACGGATAGTCGTTGATTACATTGTTTTGGTTGGTTCTGTTGAAGGCGTAGCGCACGGGTTTCACCCAAGGATTATTAATAAATTCAATTCCAAAATTCTCTGCCATCTCCCTTTCAAAAATATGAAAGGCATACACTTCGCGGGTGATGGAAGCGAGGTGCATCTTTTCTTTTCGTGGCATCTCGTGCGATAGCACTTTAATATCGTTAGCCACATCATCGGCCAGGCAGCATATGAATTTTAAGACATCAACTTTCCAAAACGCATAATAGTTTACACAATGCAGGTGAGGTTCCTTCATCCACGCTACGATTAAAGCATAGAATTCATCATAATAAAGTATCGGTATGGCAGCGATCGGAACTGTACTTTGATTTTGGATCGAGATCGGTGATGACGTTGTTTCCATAACTAAGCGGGTAACGTTTGAATAGCGAGTAGAATGGTGTCTACAATAAAGGCTGGTCTGAATAATCCGATGTAGAACACAATCACAATAAGAATTAACTGCATGATGGATTCATAAGGTGTGGCGCCCTGCATGTTGATGGATGCTGTATTTTTTTTGAGAAAAATAATACCGAGCATTTTTACAGCTAAACCGTAAATGATAATCAAAACCAGTAGCAACACGAGCAACGCCACCCACCAATAATTTTTAGCAACCAGCGCCTGAAACATGTACAGTTCAGAGATCAGCATACCGGATGGTGGCATGGCAATGATGGAAAGAAATCCCAACAACATCACCAAACCGCCAAGCGGATTGACACGTAAATAGCTTCCGATTTTTTCATCCAGTTTGCTGCCGAAAATTCTATGCATTTGGGACATCTGGAAAAATAGACTAGACTTCACTAAGGAGTGCATGACCAGATGAAGAATGGCGGCAAAGTAACCCAGGCCTCCGCACGAGAATGCAATCATGACTAAGGAGGCATGCTCCATACTGGAATAGGCAAACATCCGCTTAACATTCTTTACACGCAGTATATACACGGCTGCAAAGAATAACGAAAGCAGGCCCACAATCATGAGTAGTTTATTCATCCATGGTAAAATACTTGTGCCAGAAAAGGCTTCATAGAAACGGTATATGGATATGAAGCCGGCATTCATCAACACCGATGAAAGACTGGCACCTACTTGAGAAGGAGATGCATCTTTCGCGTCAATGTCTACATTGAATAGGGGAATCAATCCCATCTTTACGCTGAAGCCTGTCACGATGAGAAGAAAACACCCTTTCAACCAGACTGTATTAAGACTGCTTGCTTCAGCTTTGATAGCAGTAAATGAAAAATCAATGTGCCCTATTTGTTGAGCTGCAAATCCTAAAAACAAAACACCTGCGAAAGCAATGGCAATACCAATGGAGCATACATACAAATATTTCCAGGTGGCTTCGAGCGCATCCTGATTGCGATTGTGATAAATCAAAATGGAAGCACCCAATGTAGTAGCTTCCATAAAGGCCCAGAGTATACCAAAGTGTGATGTAAATAAAACGCCCACCATCGAGCCAGTGAAGAAGATCGTGCCCGCATTGTGCAACGCTACATCTGAAATTTTTACGTTACGGTCAATCACAAATTTTACATAGTGTATGGCCGAGAATAAACTCACGAGAACAAGAATGAGATAAAAAATTAAACCTAGACGATCGCTAAAGAAGTAAGTATTAAGTGATTTTCCGGCCTGAGGCCAGAGATCAACGGCAAGCGCCATCATCATGGCGATATACACGAATACCATAAGATGACTAAATAAACGCACGCGAATAAAGTAGGTGAGTATAGCAAAGAGGGCAGTAAGGGCAAAGAAAATATATATCATATCGATCAATCTTTAAGTTGAGAGAGATGCTGAGTGTCTGCGTTCTGGAAATAATCTTTCATTTTGTTAAAGAAGATTCCCATGATCAATACGCTGGTAAAAATATCCAGCAGGATCGCGGAGTTTACAAACATCGGCATCTCGGCACCCAGAGCAAGGGATAGCAAGAATATTCCATTCTCGATCACCAGGTAACTAATTAAGTGCGTTACGAGGTCGCGGTTATTGATAGCCATGAATAAGCCCACGAGTATGGACGAAATTGCCGCTGTAAAATATTTGACCTGGTGATCGGCATTAATCGATAGCTCGTCATGAATGGCATACGATACCATGAAACAACCAATGACAATCGCAGTGCTAATCAGCACTGAATAGTATCCTTTAATTGGTAAATGATGATGACGATGAACTCTTTCCTTAGTAATTCGCTTTAGAAAGATAGGAACAAAGATGGCTTTGAATACGAGTGTTTCCACCAAAATTAAGAGGAGGTGAGCCAGGTCAATTTCTTTTAATTCGAAATAGGCGAGACCAAAAAGTAAAACACCTTGCAGGGCCATGAGGGTAAAATAACTTTTTACCATTTCCACCTTAGCTAAATAGATGAGTGATATGATGAAGAGTACGATGATAAAATTGATCATGACTTATATTTTATTTTTAATGATCATCACTGCAAAAATCAAAATCATGGCTACTGCGTTGATGGAAAGAATGTATTGCGCATTCATTATCATTTTGTTGCGGGCACGGAAGGATTCAAACCAACCGATTCCTGCTGCAAAAAGCACCTGCATAAGGAATAGGATGCCGATGCGCATCCATAAATCCAGCGATTGTGGAATCAGGCAGTTAGCACTTAGCATGCTGAATAGAATGAACTTGATGTTGTTGGCAATTTTAATGATTCCCAGATCAAAACCACTGTGATCGAGCACCATCACTTCATGAACCATAGTGAGCTCTAAATGAGTGAGAGGATCATCTACCGGCAATCGACTCGTTTCCACGAGTGTAATGTTTGCCAGAACATAGGCGGCTATGATCGCGATGATAAATGAGAAATAGGAGTTATAATGAAGGCTTGCAAAGATATCGTAAAAAGACGAGTAGCCTGTAAACATCGCCAGCGAACCCAACAGGATAAAAAATGCAGGCTCCATCAACAACGAGTAGAATGCCTCACGATTAGCGCCCATTCCTTCAAACGCGCTGGACACATCGAGCGCACTAATGATAATCATGAAGCGGCCGAGGCCCAGGAGATACGCAAAGAAGACAAAGTCACCCGAAAAGGAAATGATGCAGTTGTTCTCTTCAAAAGGAATGAACAGAGCAGCTACAATAACCGTAGCAAAATAGATGGGAGCACCTAGTTGAAAAACAAAACTTGATGAAGTACTGTACACACTTCCTTTTTTCAAAAGACGAATGATATCGTGCCATGGTTGAAGAATGTCCTGACCTTTTCTTCCGCTAAACAGTGCCTTGGTCTTTACAATAACTCCCGGAAAGAAAATGACGGAGGCGACAATGAGAATGATCGAAAGCATATTAGAGTATATTTAATACAATGAGGAAACCAATGAGGAGTAAGAAAAGCATGGGATAGATCAGATAATGATTAATCAAGCCCGATTGGGCAATACCTGCTTTCGGCAGGTAATTCACAATCAAATGCACCCAACTTAATATGGTCTTCTCTTCGATCAGGTCTTTGCTTTCGGTGTGGAACGTTTTGGGTAGTGGAAATATTTCTTGTTCATCGAATGATTTGTACACACGATGATATTGAATTAAAGGATCTGCTAATTCACGCAAACTATCAGCATATGAAGTAGGCGTGTATTGATGACGGAAATCTCCGGCTGTATAACCACATCCCCAGGTAGGGCCAACTGCTACTTTTACGAATGATCGCTGCCAGGCGCGCAACCCAATAACACCACCAATTAAAACAATTAAGATCATGTTGACATAACTGATAGAGTTCAGCGAAAGTAATAAGGGGTCTATGTTTACTGTTGTATGGGTAAGATTTTGAAGAACACCAACTACTTCATTCACAAAGAAGGAAGGGACTAATCCAATGGCTAACATACATGTGATGAGAATGAATGCGGGCACCAACATGATAGCGGGAACTTCTTGCACCGGGTGAGGATGCTCTTCTCTGCGTGTTCCAAGAAAGCTCAAACCAAATGCTTTCGTAAAGCAGTAAATGCAGAGTCCTCCAATCAGGACAAGACCAAGAATGCTAACTACACTTAAAATAGAATGTGAAAAAGTAGAACTAGACATTTGCGTGAGTATGCCATTGTAAATAAGAAATTCTGAAATGAATCCGTTGAACGGAGGAATGCCGCTGATGGCGAGTGCTGCAATTAAGAATGCCATGGATGTGTAGCGCATATCTTTGGCGAGTCCTCCGAGATGGTCCATGTTTATTTTATGAACAGCATAATAAACATTACCGGTAGTGAAGAAGAGTAACGATTTAAAGAGTGCATGATTTAAGGTGTGTAAGAGTGCACCACCCCATCCAAGAATCATCAGGTAGTTAGATCCCGTTGATTTTCCTAAGATGCCCATGCCAATACCAATGCCAATAATGCCAATGTTTTCAATGCTGTGATAGGCCAATAATTTTTTCAAATCGTGTTGCATAATCGCCATGATCACACCGAGCAAACCGGAGATGATTCCAGCAGCAAGCACGATGATACCAATCGTATGCAAATTATTTTGTAGGAGGGAACTGATTCTAAAGATTCCATAAATGCCCATCTTGATCATGACACCACTCATCACGCCCGACACATGGGAGGGGGCAGCTGGATGTGCACGGGGCAACCATGAATGAAAGGGAATGAAACCCGCCTTTATACCAAAGCCTGCAAAAAAAACCAGGAAGAGGGGCACGTTATCGGATTGGGAAAAAAAATTATTTACGCCTTCAAAACTTAAATCACCGGTTTGATTGGCCGCAATCAGAAACCCAAGCATGATCATCGCAAAGCCCAAATGCATCTGCAGCAAGTAGTTGATACCCGTTTTTAAAGTTGCTTCCTTTTGTGCTTCAAAAATCACGAGGATGAAGGAGAACAAGGACATGAGCTCCCAGGCTAGAAGAAAAGCAATACCATCCTGCATGGAAACCACCAGCAACATCGCTCCATGTAACCACAGAAAGCTAAACAAGTGAAGTGATATAAATACCGATCGCTTCTTAGGCAAGTACGGTTGCAAATAGCCGCCTGCATAGAGTATTCCGCACAGGCAGATCAGGTTAATGATCAGCATGAAATACGCGCTGAGCTGATCAATCACTAATGTAATTGGTCCACTCCACGTGCCTACACCTAACCCCAATGTAAGTATTGTGCCGCGAAGTACAGCGAATGCCCAACTGGTGCTGGCCATTATCAACATGAGGTGAAGTAAGAGGCCAAAACTATATTTTATTTTTTTCGGAATGAAAAACATACCGAAGGAAAGAAGTAAGGCAACTTTAAAAAGAATGATATTCATAATAAATGTCCTTTTGAAACAATGAAATTCTTACGACTACGTCAGTAGAGCTAAAGCTGGATTACAAAGCGGGTGACTCCTCTTATCAACGCTATGATCAGCTTATGATGTCTGTAGTTAAATTAAATATGAGTGATGAAGCACGAAGAGCGATGGACCCACCTTGAAGCAAAGGGACGATTTGAAAATCTCGTTCAACTCCAGATCTACCACAAGGGTAGATTGCTTCGAACTAACATAATCGGGTAGTTCAATACTACTCGTGCAACTCTTGTCGTCTTCGCGTTCTTCGTTTTCAGTTAAAGGTTGGATTAAGGCTAGCAATAAACCCTGTTGATGAAAAGCGGTCAGTTGAGTTTTGGTTTGATAAGTATTGGCTTCTTTATCAGAATTGAATGGCAAAGCTGGGGCTAGATATCCCAGCACAAAAAGTGAGGTGATAAAAACCTTTAAGAACTGGTTTGCTCTGATTTTCATTAACATGAATGTACGGTTTATTCAAAGGAATGAAATATGATTTTTGTCATAGGAATGTTAGCTAAGATTGAAAACAGGCCGTAAGGCTTGCCAGGAGAACATCATGACAAATACGAGGACAAAAAAATCTTAAGATTACTTATTTCCTTTTTTTTCAGGGCTGGAAAGTTAGCTATCCGAAAGGTTTCATTTTTTAATTTTCCATAACCCTCACCAAGCAAAAATCCGTTTTTCTTCGCATCACCTTTCACTTTAGTCAATAATTGGGGGTTCCCGGTAATCGTGACTACCGTTTGAGAAATCACGTTCCGATTGTGAATATAAAGTTTCAAGTTCTTTCCTTCTTTGAAGAAATCTTGCCACTCTTTAGCTCGGTTGTTAATTTTTTTATAGACAGCCTCGATTTTCCTGGAATCCTTTAAAACGCGCATCAATAAATAAATTCCCAGCACATTGGGAGTGTATGGTGTCTGCCTCTTTTTCATCATCTCAGTCATGAACAGGAGGCTGTTGTAGTGGTTATTCTCTTTGAGTGTTGCTATGCGCTCAATGGCTTTTGGAGAACACACCATTATCGCTAGCCCAGCCGGAAGTCCAAAACATTTTTGTACGGAGGCAAACCAGATATCGGCATGGTTAAAATTCAACGCTATTCCCGCCATGGATGAGGTGGCATCCACGGCAATTAAGGCGCTAGTATAGGTTTTCTGAATAGAAGCAATTACTTCATCACTAACTTGAGTTCCATTGCTGGTTTCATTTTGTGTAATACAAATAACTTCAGTTTTTGCTGCCTTGATGTTTTTTGGATTTACTTCTTGCTCGCTATCAAATGGAAAGGCTTTGGATGCAGGCCGGATACGTTTCGTATACTCGAACCATTTTTCTCCAAAGCCTCCATTATATAGATGTAGGCTTTCTTTTTTGATCAGCGACTGTGCAATAATCTCCCAGCACTCCGTAGCAGAAGAAGTAAACAGGATGGTATAGGTTTTAGGAATGTTCAGTTTTGCTTTGATAAGGGAAACGGTTTTTTCGCAAAGATCCATGAACTCATCGCTTCTATGGTTCAGACTCAACAATCCTTTTTCACACGCATCTTTTACATACTTTGGTATTTTATCGTGCACTCGTGAAGGGCCGGGATAGAAGGATATCATCGTATTAGAATTTATAGAGTAAAAGTATAACAATTGTTGTAACGATGCTTTTTATCCTTTGCCTCATAGAAATTAACTAATAATCGTTGTCACTTTCGTGGAAGGCAGCTAACGATGTAGTGCTAAATTTGACAGACTATGAACAAAGTAATTATTTATCTTCTTATTGCTTCTGCACTGCGCCTTTTGGAGTGAGGCCCAGCAGACCACGTATTGCAATCCCATTAACATTGATTATGGCTATACGCCTATCCCCAATTTCAGCGAATGGGGGCGCCACCGCACCACTGCAGATTCCGTGCTTGTGAATTATAAAGGAGACTACATTTTATTCAGTACTAATCAATGGTGCTATCGGATGAGTCATGATATGCTTCAGGGGAAAATACTATCCGCGTCTTTTTCTTCGCTAGTGGAATAAAGTCTATGACGAACGGTGTGCTCCCGATGTTGGAATTATCGGTGACACCTTTATTGTAATGGATTCAACGTATGAGCGCGATTTTGCCATCTGGATGAGCACCAATCCCAAAGCCAACGAACGGAAACCGCTGGTAGAACGGTTCGACCTGGGAGGATGGGATCCTGATTTTTTTACTAATGATGTTGGACGTTTATACATGTACAATGGCAGTAGCAATAGATTCCCTTTGTATGGTGTCGAGTTAAACAGAAAAACCATGAAGCCTTGGGCACACGAAAGGAAATGTATTTGCTGGAGCCTGATCGTTTTGTTTGGCAACGTTTTGGAGAACACATGGACAATACATTTCTTGATCCCTTTATGGAAGGTGCCCATGTAACTAAACATAATGGAAAATATTATCTGCAATACGGAGCGCCAGGCACCGAGTTTAGTGGCTATGCTGATGGAGTGGTTGTTGGCCCAACACCGCTTGGTCCGTTTGCTGCACAGTCTGATCCTTTGAGCACTAAACTTGGTGGCTTCGCCCGTGGTGCAGGCCATGGATCTACGGTTCAAGACAATAATAAGAACTATTGGCACTCAGTACCATCATGATTTCTGTCAAAAATACTTTTGAAAGAAGATTAGGAATTTGGCCTGCCGGTTTCGATAAAGATAATGTGATATGGTGCAACACTACATTCGAAGATTATCCGCCAGGCTCATTTACACCGGGCTCATTTACAGGTTCGATGTTGCTCAATTATAACAAGCCTCTGGCTGTATCTTCAACATTTGGAAATTATACGGCCAACAAAGCGAATGACGAAGACCTGAAAACGTATTGGAGCGCAGCGAGTGGAAATAAAGGTGAATGGATACAAACGGACTTAGGCAAAATCAGTACCGTTCATGCCATACAAGTCAATTATGCCGATCAGGATGTTGTATCCGACCGGCTCGGAAAAAGAACCGACTAATATCATCAGTATAAGATGTATTATTCTACTGATGGGATGAAGTGGAATAAGCTGGTTGATAAAAGTAATAGTAAAACCGATATGCCGCATGAGTATGTTGAACTAACAAAATCTGTGCAGGCACGATTTATAAAATTGGAAAACATCCACATGCCACAGGCAAATTTGCCCTTAGCGGATTACGTGTATTTCGAAATGGAAATGTTGTCAGGCCAGAAGCAGTGAAGCAATTCGTTGTATTGCGAACGGAGAAAGATAAGCGAAGTGCCTTCATCAAGTGGAGTCCGGTGTTATCATGCCTATAACATCTCTTATAGAATTGCACCGGATAAATTATACACCACCATCATGGTTCATGGCAATAACGAATATTGGCTGAATACGATGGATCCAACTAAGACTTATTTTTTTACGATTGAGGCAGTGAATGAGAATGGTGTAGGTAAACAGTTCGCTCATGTTAAAGTAGAATAAAATTTGTGTAGGTAAAATAAGTGACACCGCCAGACGAAGCAAAATTGTAATGTGCCTGAAAAAAGCACGCGATGATTTTGAAAAACTAAAAAACTTCCTCAAATTCAACTATGGATTTTATACAAACGTCAGCCTTAGTGGAAGCCAGTCTGAAAGGACTAAATGTTGACCCCGTAGCTTGCCGAGGCCAGAATCAGGGACAGTGGTCGCTGATCTATAAAGGGTCTACTGTATGGATAGATGTGTTTAATTTTCCGTCTACCCCCGAACGCTGGTATTTTCAGGTGATGAGTCCGTTACTGGTACTTCCAGATAAAAACATAGAAAGTTTTTATCAGAATTTGCTGGAAATTAACCACACGCTTTTCGGTTCGTGGATATGTAAGAAAAATGATTGGAGCTACCTGATGTTTCTGAGAGAAGCAGCGGGCCTCGATCTCAACGAAATAAATGCAACACTTGATAGAGTTGCTTTTTACTGCAATGACTATAAAGGCAAGCTTACATTTAAATTTGAAGGCAGTTGGTTGCCAAAAACGAATAGACCAACAGGAGGCACAGCAGACAGTTAGAGACTCCTAACTATATTTTAGCTGATCAGGTCAATGTAAAAATTAACTGTTATTTCTATTTCCTATTCGCAAATACCTTGTAATATAGGAGCAAAATCCTTTTAACTAAGAAATGGTAGATATCCGGCACTTTATTAACGATTTCCCATTAGAAGTACACGCCGATAAAATGCCCTGGGATATTGTAAAGATCCTCGTACGAATAATAAATGATATCATTCCACAACTTGATGATGATTTTTTAGTCAGTGATGGTATTGCTGTTCATAAATCTGCGATTGTTGAACCTGGCGCTGTGCTAAAACCTCCACTTATTATTTTTGCCAATGGGTTCATCGGTGCTCATGCCTATTTGCGCGGTGGGGTATTTCTGGGCGAGTCAGTGGAGATCGGTCCCGGTTGTGAAATCAAATCGAGCATCATCTGTTCAAGAAGCAGTGTTGCTCACTTTAATTTTATAGGCGACAGTATTATTGGCAGCCACGTGAATTTTGAAGCAGGCTCAATAACTACTAATTATCATAATGATAAGGTGGATAAACGAATATTCTCAGTATATAACTCGAAAGTGATTGATACCGGAGTTGATAAATTTGGATCTTTGGTTGGCGATCATTCAAAAATCGGAGCAAGTGCAGTATTGTCACCAGGCACACTATTGCCTAAGAACTCTATTGTGAAACGACTTGAGTTGGTGGATCAATACAGCAGATAGATGTATTCCTGATTGGAATTGAATTTTATTACTGACTTTTCGCAACAAGATGCTGAATCGCCATCGCATATCCATCCATTCCAAAACCAGTAATAAGTCCAATACATTTTGAAGTGATCAAACTCTTGTGCCGGAATTCTTCACGGGCATAGACGTTGGAGATATGAACTTCAATTACCGGAGTTTTGATAGCGGCAATTCCATCATGAATTGCCACGGATGTATGTGTATATGCTCCCGCATTTAAAATGATCCCATCAAACGAAAAACCCGTTTCATGTAGTTTGTTGATCAGCTCACCTTCTACATTCGATTGGTAATAGTGAAGTTCAACATCCGGAAAACGTGATTTGAGTCTTTCAAAATATTCTTCAAAGGATTGTTTCCCATAGGTATCTGGCTCACGTTTACCAAGCAGGTTGAGGTTGGGTCCGTTTATGATTTGTATCTTCATGCCTCGAAGTTAAAATAATTTGCACATTTGTATATTGAAGAACTGGGAAACCCATATTAAAAATTTTGGCAGCTATCTGAAGTTGGAGCGTTCGCTTTCTGCCAACTCTATTCATGCTTATGTGCGTGATGTTGAAAAATTAGCCCAGTTTATCGAGATGAAATTTGCCACGATAAGTCCTTTGGTAGTTTCATCGAAGCATCTTCAGGCATTCTTACAATATATTAACGAGTTGAATATGAGTGCCTTCAGCCAGGCCCGGATACTTTCTGGTATCAAAGCGTTTTATAAGTACCTGCTCTTTGAGGAGATGATCGAGAAGGATCCTACTGCATTGATTGAAGGACCAAAGTTGGGACGAAAACTCCCCGACACGCTCGACTACGAAGAGATCGTTAAAATGCTGGATGCGATTGACTTGTCGAAGCCCGAAGGTGCGCGAAACCGTGCTATACTGGAGGTGCTTTACTCTTCAGGTTTGCGTGTGTCGGAGCTGGTCGATCTGAAAATTGGCAATGTATATTTTGATATGGGTTTTTTGCGTGTGATCGGAAAAGGAAATAAAGAACGGTTGGTTCCGATCGGGAAAGATGCACTGAAATTCATGATGATATACCTGGATGAAATTCGTGTGCATGTGCCTGTGCAAAAAGAATCTGAGAGTCACGTTTTTCTTAATCGCAGAGGAAAAAAATTATCCAGAGTGATGATCTTCATGATCATCAAAGACCTCGCGGCCACAATTGGCCTTCCTAAAAAAATTAGCCCACATACGTTTCGTCATTCGTTTGCCACCCACTTAATTGAAGGCGGTGCCGACTTGCGTGCGGTGCAGGAAATGCTTGGTCACGAATCCATCACCACCACGGAAATTTATACGCACCTCGATCGCGACTATTTGCGACAGGTGATTCAGGAGTTTCATCCGCGCAGTTAGTAAGTTGAACCCGTATTAATGCAAGTATGGCTTTTCTGTGTTGTAGAAAAGTGAACTTGACTTTACACTTGCCAAAATTTAAATGACAATGAGTTCAAAAAAAGCTTGGATGAAAAAAGTAAATTTTATAACCCTTTTTATATTAATGACGGCCACGGTTTCGTCTGCGCAGGGCACATTAGGTAATGGTGTCAAACAGTTTAATGGAGGTTTTGGATTTTCGGATTGGGGCGTACCTATTTATGCTGGTGTTGACATTGGTGTTCACGAGAGCGTTACCATTGGTCCGCGGATGTCTTTCAGGAATTATGTTTTCACCCGCACAGGAAATGAGTACAGACAATCGCTTACCGTTCTCTCCTTCAATGGAAACTATCATTTTAATAAGTTATTGGAGCTTCCAAGTCGATGGGATTTTTATGCCGGATTATCCCTAGGGTATTATTTTTGGTCAGACGTTAAATCATCTAACGGAGTTAATTTTGTCGGCAAATCCTCATCGCTTGGTCTGGATGCTCAGATCGGTGGTCGCTATTTTTTCTCTGATCAATTTGCCATTAACCTGGAGTTTGGTGGTGGAACTGCAGCTGTTGGTAGCTTTGGTATTACCTATAAATTCTGACATCAAGACTAGTCAAATGATAAATAAACGATCGCACTAGTATTAACCTAGTGTTTTCTATCCTAAAGCTGATTTTAAACAATGTTCTAAATGTGGCATTTGGGTTGTTTAATCCAGTGCTACTTTCATTACCTTTGTGCAATGATCAGACTAGTTATTTTTTCTTTCCTGCTTCTTAGCTCCGCCATGGTTTGTGGGCAAGAGTTTAAAATTGAATATGATAAGAGTCGGGATTACACTAAATACAAAACGTTTCGCTTTGGTGAAGGAGAGTTGGTAACGCCAAAAGATCAACGTCAGGTAAGTGCCGAGCAAATTGACAAATTGGTAAAGGAGTCCGTGACTCGGGAATTATCGATGAAGGGTTTAATCCGGGTTGATTCTACTGCTGATTTGGTAGTGTCGTATGTAGTGGGCACGCTTTCCCGAAGTGATGCGGGTAATGTAGGCCCGATGGGTTTAACACCAGGATCTATGGAACGAACCTATTTGAAGGATTACCGTCAGGGTAGTTTGGTTATTGATTTGAATGATAGTCGTGACATTAAAGTTTGGAGAGTAAATGCCACCGTGGAAATGTCAACTAACATTGACAAAATTATTAATCAGGTTGTGCAAAAGGGTTTTAAGAAGTACCCAAAAACATTGAAAGAAAAAAAGAGAAAGAAGTAAGCCAACCCAGGCAATGTATAAGTTAGTAATTCGCCCAGTATTATTTTTATTCTCTCCGGAGTTCATTCATCATTTCACATTTCGTGTTTTAAGCGTTGCCGGAAAAATTCCCGGTGTATTAACATTGTTGCGTTTATTTCATGAGGTGGAGAGCAAATCGCTCGAGCGAAATCTGTTTGGTATAACCTTCATGAATCCGGTGGGCCTTGCTGCAGGCTTTGATAAAGATGCAAAGCTGATTGATGAATTAGCTGCTTTTGGTTTTGGCTTTATTGAAATCGGAACGCTCACTCCGAAACCACAACCCGGCAATGATAAACCAAGACTATTTCGCTTACCCAAAGATCAGGCAGTGATCAACCGTATGGGTTTTAACAATCAAGGTGTAGAGATTGCAGTGGAGCGGTTGCGAAGCAGGAAGTCGACCGTGATTGTGGGTGGCAATATTGGTAAGAATAAAGTTACACCCAACGAAGAAGCTTTTGAAGATTACAACAAATGTTTCGAAGCGCTTTATCCTTATGTCGATTATTTTGTGGTGAATGTGAGTTCGCCTAATACACCAAACTTACGTGCCTTACAAGAGAAGGAGCCCTTGAAGAAATTACTTTCGGAGGTAAAGGCATTGAGTCTTGTTAAGAGAAAACCAAAACCCATTTTGCTCAAAATAGCGCCTGACTTGAATGAGTCACAGTTGCATGACGTGGTGGAGATATTATTAGAGACAAAAACAGATGGGGTAATTGCCACCAATACGACTATTTCACGCCAAGGATTGACCACATCATCCGGTGAGATTTCAGCCATTGGAAATGGAGGATTAAGCGGTAAACCATTGACCGATCGATCCACAGAAGTAATTTCATTTTTGAGAGCTAAACTTGGACCAACGTATCCCATTATCGGAGTGGGTGGAATTATGTCTGCACAGGATGCTATCGATAAACTTAACGCAGGAGCTGATCTTGTTCAGATTTATACTGGATTTATCTATGAAGGACCTGGCTTGATTAAGTCCATCAATAAAGCCGTGATTGACAAATCGTCAAACAATTAGCCTGTTAAAATTTAATTTATTCTGATGAGTTTTAATTCAATTGAGCAATCCGCTTTGTTAGAAATCATGGATTGCGTCAATATTATGAAAGGTAAGTACCCCCAAACGCACACCCAAAGTAATCTCCTGGGTGTTGTATTGCGTACCAACAGAATTCTTGGTAGGTAGTTCAAACACATATCCAAAACGTAAGTTGTCTCCCAGATTTATTTGTGCCAGAAATCCATAGGTTGAAAAATTACGCGTGAAGAATCCTAACGTGTAGCTGTCATCTACTTTAAGGGAGGCAGCATAATCAAGTGAAACTGGGGCGCCACTTACCGCGCGTGCGAGTATCCATGGTTTTAATTTAATGCGATAAGAAATCGGAAATACATAGGCACCATACAGGTAAGCATGCTGAGTATACAGTGCTGTAGTCACCGATTCAATGGCTGAGCTTGCTTTCAGCATTTTAGGAACAGATAATCCGATCATAAATTTTTCACTGTACAGTAATAGGCCCGATCCGAAATTGGGTTTCCATTCGCTGGAGTTCGTAAACTTAGTATCAGCGGGATTAAACTTGATATCACTGTAATCGCTGTAATAGTTGATTACGCCACCCTGCAATCCAAAAGATAATTTTAGTTTGTCATTGAGTGGAAGATGATACGCATAGGTAGCTGTAATCTCCGTTGTTTTATCAGTACCAATCTGATCCTGAAGCACGATTAATCCTGCACCCATTTTATTACCCGATAAAGCCATGTGGGCATTTGCATTGAAAGTAACCGGACTTCCTTCAAAGCCAGCCCACTGCTTGCGGTACATCACGGAGGCATTGAGGTCCGTAGTTATTCCTGAATAAGCCGGGTTAATGATGAACGAATTCAGCATGTATTGAGAGTACAAGGGATCCTGCTGGGCAAATGCAGTCACCGCGGAAATCACAATCAAAAGAAGGAGTAGTAGTTTCTTCATGATGTTAGCGTTTTAGGGTTATGAAGCCCGTGATCGATTTGCCATTCGAGAAATCCATTTTATAGAAGTACGTAGCGGTAGGCAAATCTTTACCAGAATTTGTCTGACCTGCAAACACACGCGACAGGTTATCGTAGTTGTCGATTTCAGAGACAACATCACCCCATCGATTATAAATCGTCACTTTATTTTGAGCAGCGCCTTCCACCACATCTACATATTTGATAAAGAGAATGTCGTTCAAGCCATCGCCATCAGGAGTGATTCCGTTGAATACGACAACTTCACCGACCACTTCAATATCAATTACCTGCTGCGAGCACACTCCCTCCAAATCACATACTTCAATGGTGATGCGGTCAATCCCCGTAAAGGGCAGGTTGCTATAGTCGATCAGCAATTCATACGTGGAAGAGATGGATGTGGGTGCCCCGCGAGAGGTGATGTTATTGATGACCCGAAGTGTTGAGAAGTTAAGGTTGTTATCCGGGTCACTGACAATTTTGGTAAGATCAAAAGTTACTTTGCTTTCGATAAGACCAGCCAATGGTTTGGTGTCAATTACCGGAGGCAAGTTTGTGCTACTACCACCACCACCTATGCAAGGTTGACCGGTAGCGGTAACATTTACAACATCAGATACTTCCGAAATACAATTAGCCGTGTTACCTACGCTCACTGAATAATTGCCGGCTGCCACGATGTTGATACCCGCATTCGTTTGTCCGCTGGACCATTGATATAAATTAAACCCGTTAGGTGCGAGCAGCCCAACCGTATTGGCTCCGCATAATGCGGTGCTGCCGATTATGGTGATCACCGGCTTGGTAGGGCGCACAAATGTTCTTACCTGGATGGGTGCAGAAAGATCGCTCGCACATCCACTGCCATCCGCCACTGATACGGAATAATTTCCAGCTGTGGATACAGTAATGGTTTGCCCTGTTTGTCCACTTGACCATAGATAGGAAAATCCAGCTGGAGCGGAGAGTGTTACCGAACCACCGTCACACAAATCGGTGGTGCCACTGGTGGATACTATTGGTATTGCAGGCTTAGGTGATACAATTACCGCAATGGGATCAGATGCAGGGCTCGAGCAAGTGCCATCGCCCACTATTACTGAATAGTTTCCATTTGTGTTTACGATGATTTGTTGGGTAGTCAGGCCGTTTGACCACGCGTAAGAAGTGAATCCGGCAGGCGCAGTCAGTATAAAACTATTGCCTTCGCATATGGTAATTGATCCAGAAGGATTGATGTTAGGTTTTGGAATATTAATAACAGTTGCCAAAACAATCGTGCGGCCGCTTTCACAGGCTGTGCCCGGATCGAAGATGCTCACATAATAAGTTTTACTTGTCAATAAGGAAGGTGTAGTGAAAGACGGCCCGGTAAAAATGATATTATTCAATATCTGATCATCGTACCATCTATATATCTGAGCACCAGTGGCACCCGTTGCTGTAAGTGTTACAGTTCCATCATTACACCTGGATTGGTTAGCAGCAACAGGCTGCAATGGTGGAACGCAATTAGAGATAAGAAAAGAAGAAGTGATAATGTCACTCCAAAAACCTTTGTCATCTTTTACCCGAACACCAAGAAGATGATTTCCAGGGGGCACGCTGGTTAAATTAATGGCAGTAGGTTGATCAACGGTGGGGGCAGGTGTAAAACTAACCGAAGTAGCCTGGCCAAATCCAGGGTCAGTGTCAATGAAATATTCAATACGTGTGATGTTTTGTGCAGGAAGTGCCACCGAAGGAATAATATAAAAAGTTCCCTGAAACGCATGACTCCATGCAGCCGTGGAGGCGTTGTTTTTATAACGTACATTCAGTCTGTGAAATCCTTCAGTTAATCCATTTATAGGAATAAGGAATGAATTGTTTTGTGTAGCTCCGCCAGTAATAGTAAGAGGAGTTCCATTGCCTTGTCCCGGGTCAGCATCAAAAAAATATTCGGCTTTGGTTAAGTTGACCGAACCCGGTGGTGTAATGGGCGGAACAATATAGAAAGATTGAATATGGGCATGTGTCCATCTGCCGGTGTTGTCTTTCGTGCGCACATGCAAGGTGTGAAAGCCAGGCGCGAGTGCGTTTAGCGGAACGTTAAATGCAAAACTTAATGTGGCTGCCGCGGTGATGGGCAGGTTAGTACCATTTCCGTTGCCGGGATCAGTATCGAAGAAATACTCAGCCCTTGTAAGTGTAGTGGAGGTTACATTACTTATTGGAGGTACAATGTAAAAAGCCTGATACATGGTATGACTCCATCTGCCGGTGCTGCTTTTGCGTGTGCGAAAACCCGTGACATGAAAACCTGTGCTAAGTGAAGTGGTAGGTATAGTGAAGTTGAAATTAACGGAAGCTGCGGGTGCACTCACTGTAACGGCTGTGCCATTTCCATGACCGGGATCAGCATCAATAAAATACTCTGCCCGGTTGATGTTCTGTGCATACCCAACCGTGGAGACGATCAGGAATAGTAGTAGACGAATAGCGCGCATGGGCAACAGCATTCTTATTTCAACTTAATTGTTGATCGTAGCTTTCACGTTCACATTCAGGGTACCATTAACAGGTACTGTTGCGTTTTGAATATTAAGCTCTGTTACTTGTGGGATTGGGGGCATCGGACTGGTATCAAAACCAGAGCCGGGCGCACCACCGCTGGGGAAAGGATATGAGCCACCATAAATTCCTAAGTCTGTTCCATCGGTTCCTGCATTTTTACCAGCAGACGAGGCTTGAAGTCGGTAGTTGGCAGTGGCCACATAGTCGTTAAAATTTGTAACTGAAACATATAAGGGATCTTGACCCACAATATTTCCCCCACCAAAATTGCTTCCCCCACCTGTGCCTGTAAACGTATTTATAAAGCTGGTTGCAGGAGTATACGTAGTTGGGTCTGCAATGGTGGTTTGATTGGATAAGTTGTTATTGAATGTGCATAGCACAGGCCCTGAGTTGGCACCATAAAAAACGGTACCAGTGGTTCTGGTAAAAATGTTATTGTTAACAATAATGTTGAAGGTGCGATAGAAATTATTGGCTCCCAAAAAAATATTGTGATCTACAATGATGGTGTTGCTGTTGAAGTCATAAACGTAGCCGTTGGTTCCAAAAATATTATTCGCCAGCACGATGTTAGTAGCTGATGATGAAGTCCTGGAGCTTCCACCACCATATATGTAAGATTGGAAAATATTGTTGTATAACACCCAGCCATCGGCATAACCTACGGGAGAACCTCCATACATGTTAATATAGCTTGTAAAGCGACATCGGAAGACGCGGATGTTGTTAGACATAATACCACTAATATCTAAGCGGCCAGTGAGTATTCCGATAATCACGCTATTACTTGCATTGTTAACTCCGGTATCACGAAATAGGATGATGTTTGCAACATTGGTGGGCTGGCCAAACTGATTGTTTGGATTATAACCTGCGCCAATAAGTACCAATCTTTTGCTGATGGTTATGTCAGGATATTGAAAAGGTGAACCATAGATATAGATTGTGTCTCCATTCACTGAGGCAGTTTGAGCAGTTGCAAAGGTGGTGAACTGTGCCGGGCGCGTTGGATTATTGCTGACCGTACGTACCGTAGCATGCGCTGAAACTGAAACAAGAAGCAAGATGGATATCGTAAAGATGGTTTTCATAATATGTATTATTTTCTTAATGAAATTTAATGAAAATTAGTAGTGGATCAAACGCTGACCGCCATGACCTTTCGAGGGTTGTTATGATCATGGGCTAAAAATAAAAGACGGAATATTTTAATTAAATCCCTGAAAAAGGGGATTTATTCAAAAATTATTGAAAGAAGGTAAAACAGGGCCGAGGTTCGTACTCGCCATAAAGTCAATAAAGACCTTCTTTCGGAAGTTTAAATGATAACAGCGTTCGTATGCTACTTAAAATTGCCCAAAGATTTTAAATTGATCGATCACTCGGTATTCATTTTTAATTCTGAATGCCGGCCAGATCAACAATGAACGCAAACTCCTGTGCAATTTCTTCATAGACTTTAAACCTTCCGGTAGTTCCACCATGACCAGTTTCCATATTGGTGCGAAGGATTAACGTATTGCTGTCGGTTTTCATTTCGCGCAGTTTGGCTACCCACTTGGCAGGCTCCCAATATTGAACTTGTGAATCGTGAAATCCGGTGGTCACCAGCATGGTTGGATAATTTTGCGGCTTCACCTGATCATACGGTGAGTAGTCGAGCATATACATGTATGACTCCGGGTTTTTTGGATTACCCCACTCATCAAATTCTCCGGTGGTTAATGGAATTGATTCATCTTCCATCGTGGTGATTACATCCACAAACGGAACTTTGGCAATCACACCTTTGAATAAATCGGGCCTCATGTTTACTACTGCGCCCATCAACAACCCTCCGGCACTTCCACCGGAAGCAAAAAGTTTTTCAGGTTGGGTATATTTTTCCTCGATCAGGAATTTAGCGCAATCAATGAAATCAGTAAACGTATTTTTCTTTTTGAACATCTTACCGTCTTCATACCACTGCCTGCCCATTTCCTGTCCGCCACGAATGTGCGCAATGGCATACACAAAGCCACGATCAAGTAAACTCAATCGGGTGATGGAGAAGGTAGGATCCATACTGGCGCCATACGAACCATAACCATTTAAAAGTGTTGGATTATTTCCTTCTTTCTTCATGCCCTTCTTGTAAACTATCGACATTGGAATTTCAGTGCCGTCATCGGCCGTAGCCCAAAGTCTTTCTGTTTGATATTGGTCAGGATCATAACCACCCACCACCTCTGTTTGCTTAAGAAGTTTTCTCTCTTTGGTGGTCATGTTATAATCATACGTTGAGTTTGGCGTAGTCAATGACGTGTATCCATAGCGCAGTAACTCAGTATCAAAATCAAGATTGATGGATGGAAAAATAGTGTAAGCGGCTTCTCCGAAATTCAGGTAGTGTTTGTTGCAGGTTTTTTGATCGATTACGCGCATGAGTGTGTTGGCATTGGCGCGCTCGCTAAGTACGAGATGGTTTTTGAATATCTCAATACCCTGAAGCAAAGTGTCTTTGCGGTGAGCGATTTTCTCCTTCCAGTTTTCCTTGCTGGTTTTAGTATCGGGTGTTTCCATCAACCGGAAATTCTGCGCATCAAGATTGGTAACGACATAGAATTTGTCTTTGTAGTGATCGATAGAATACTCAAGTCCTGATTCTCTCGGAGTAAACTCTTTGAATTTTCCATCAGGAGTATTGGCATTCAGAATCTGGTAGTGATTAGTGAGCGTGCTTCCTGCCCAGATCACCAGGTATTTATCTGATTTTGTTTTGTAGATGCCTGTGTAGAATGTTTCGTCTTTTTCTTCCGATACAATCGGATCGGCATTCGATGAGTTGCCAACTTTATGTTTGTAGATCCAGCGGGAGCGAAGTGTAGTTGAATCCTTCTTCGTGTAGAAATAGGTTTTGTTGTCGTTGGCCCACGTTACCTGTCCTTCGGTGTTGGGCACCGGAGCTTCTACTAATTTTCCGGAGCTCAGATCCTTTACATAGATCGTGTATCTTCTCCGGCTTACGGAATCTTCGGAATAAGCCAGCAGGCGATTATCTTCACTTACGCTCAGGCCAACGATGGAATAGTAATCATGTCCTTTCGCCATTTCGTTCACGTTAAGGAGAATTTGTTCTGGTGCCTCTAGCGTTTCTTTTTTGCGACAGTATATGGGATATTCCTGACCTTGTTCATAACGTGTGTAGTACCAATAGCCATTATCCTTGTATGGAACAGATTCGTCAGTTTGTTTAATCCTGCCTATAATCTCATCATAGATTTGTTTCTGAAGTTCTTCCGTGTGTTTGGTTTTTACTTTCAGATAGTCATTTTCTGCGATGAGGTAGTTGATTACTTTTTGCGTTTGTTCGTCTTTTTGAGCAGCGTTTTTTTGTTCGTCAGATAACTTCATCCAATAATAATTATCCACGCGATTGCCCGATAGTTCTTTGACAACCTTTTCCGCTGTGGGAACTTTAGGCTCTTCAGTTACTTCTTTTTTTTCTGTAGTGCACGATACCATGAGTATTGAGCAACACATTAACAGGTATAGATATTTTTTCATAGGTATAAAGTTCTGTTACGAAGATAGAATGGTTTATCCAGCAATAAGGAGTAGCGTACGATTTTTTGATATTCGTTATCTTTTTAGTGACAAGAATCCTGTTTTGATTCTCTCATCGCCTTTTTCGTCAGGAAACTCGATTTTATAGAAATAGGATCCGCTTGGCAGTTCGTTTTTGTTTTTATTCTCTCCAGTAAACACCTTATCAGTATTATTGTAATCGGATTCTTCCCACACCACATCGCCCCATCGGTTATAAATCGTAACATGATTCTTTTTTTTCTTTTCGAATAGATCAACGTGCTCAATAATCCATGCATCGTTCTTTCCATCATCATTGGGAGATATGCCCGTGTAGATATTGATTGCACCGATTACTTCGATGGCTAATTGTTTTTCAATGCACACCCCAAGTTGATCACAAATGCGAATGGTGACAACGTCATCGCCCGAAAAAATAATTCCAGAATAGTCCAAGTCAAGAATAAACCCAGACAAGGTTGTTTTCCCACCATTTTCAGTACCATTGCCAATTATCTGTATCGAGTTCGGATCAAGGTTGTTATCAGGATCCGAGATGAATGGTGTTAAATCAATCGAAATAAATCCGCCTATGGTGGTGATGAGTGCGGCTGTATTTATAACCGGTGGATTGTTTATACAAGATGTATTGATCACCACCTGAATAACATCCGAAACTAGGCTACTGCAACCGTTGTTATCTTTTACAACAACAGAATAATTGTCCGGCTGCACAATAGTAATTTGTCGACTCGTTTGGCCGGAAGACCAGGTATAGTTAAACCCTGTTGGGGCCGACAACGTGATTGGCGTAAGACACAGCTGAACTAAGCCAATAGTAATCTGTTCGGTGCTCGTGATGGTTGGTTTCGATGGAAGTGGAAGTATAGTAGCGATAATAGCAGTACGCGGGCTTTCGCAAGAGCCATTGTTTATAGAGACAAAATAGGTAGTGGTGGATGTAAGTGCAGGAGTGCTGTATGATGCATTCACCTCTCCAGAAATAGAAACACCACCATTAGCTTTTGTGTACCATCGGTATTGACCATTGGCGCCCCCGCTCGCTGTAAGTGTAACAGCACCCGGACCACATTGTATTTTGTTAATTGTTTGCGGAGCAACTGGTTTAGTGTTGATGGAAAGCTCCCGATCGATGGTGAATATTTCAGCGGCAGAATCGCCATTGATTTTACAGCGATAGCGGCCCGATCCAAAATTACTGGTTGTATTTACGGAAAGCGTATTGGTTGTTGCGTCTGAATAACCACCGCCATTGGTAATGTCAGTAAACGGAGAATTGGTATTAGGTGAGAATTGCCATTGATAAGTAATATTTGTTGGCCCCGAGGCACTGGTGGTAAAAGTGGCTATTGCTCCTTCGCAGACGGTGGCATCATTGGGTTGAGTGATAATGGTGATGGATGAACTGGAAGAGATGCACGATATCGTGGCTTCCCATCCAGAACTTTCAACATCGCCATCAGATCGAAAGACAAATGTTAATGATCCATCGGGTCCGGTGGCGGTTATATTGCTTGGCAGAATATCACCTGCAAGTATCGCAATCAAAGGTGATGAAGTTGAGGAGCCATCATACACCGATAGTGAATCATAGCCTTCTTCGGTTGAAAAAGAGGAAAATGAAACTCGGATCTTGTCTGAGGAATTAACGGGTAAAAAGGTGCGTGTATAATCCGCATTAGAAAGATAGTTTCCATTTCCACCCGGATCCAGAAAGGGTGTATTGCAAGCTTGAATAATAGCAACAGACTGGCAAGATATGTTCGCTTCCCAATTGGTATTACCATCACCCCAAACCCACTTAAAGGTTAATTCTCCGCTTGGACCACCGGCAACGATATCATTGGGCAACACACTGCCCTCGAGAGCGGCAATCAAAGGCGATGAAGTTGAAGGGCCGTCATAAACATAAAGTACATCACCCTGTACCGAAAATATTGAAAATGAAACTTTGACTTTGTCTGTAGGACTGACCGGTAAAAATGTTTTTGTCAGGTCATCATAACCACCCCCTTCAGGTCCTACAAAAAGAATATCGCAGTTCTGAACGATTCCATTTTCCATGATTGTTAAATCCGAAACAAAGAAATCAGTGATACTGGTATCTGTTCCGTTTGCTGTAACGGAAATGGGGCCTGATGTGGCTTCTTCAGGAACAATAACAGTTAAGGTTGAAGCCGTACTCGATTTTACTATGGCAACGGTGTTGTTGAACTTAACGATATTGTTGGCTGGCGTTGGATTAAAGTCTATTCCGTTGATGGTGATCGTTGTGCCGGGCACTCCTTCGGCAGGGGTGAAGTTGGTAATCGTAGTAGCGGCAGCCACTGAGCGCTTGAAAAGAGTACCTAAATTATTTGCGCCACCATAGGTTGTCATTCCGTAGAGAAATGTTCCATCCGAAATAAGAGAACCTTTAGGATTCGCTCCATGATTTAAATCAACAAGTTTGCTGTAGCTAGTGCCATCGGGTTGAATTTTAAACATAGTGCCATAACCCAACAAACCACCCACAAAGGTTAATCCATATAAATATGTTCCATCCGAAATAAAAGAGCCGTACGGAGATCCTCCGTTAATAGTGCCATCAAAGTCGAGCAACTTAACAAAACTGGTTCCATCCGGTTTGATTTGGAATATCGTTCCGTTATCCGTTAAGCCGCCACTTTTTGTCATTCCATAAAGTAAATTATTTTCGAGTGTAAGAGATCCGTATGGATTAGCTCCGTTGCTGTATTCAAAATCATGCAGCTTTGTAAAAGAAGTTCCATCGGGCATTACTTTAAAGATGGTTCCAAATCCATCAATTCCACCTTGATTAGTAGTTCCATATAAAAACATTCCATCCGAAATGAGTGATTCATTGGGATATGCTCCGTTGGAGTAATCGAAATCATGAAATTTGGTAAACTCGGTTCCATCCGGTTTTACTTTAAAGATGGTTCCAAAACTATTTGAACCACCATTGCTGGCCATTCCATACAGAAATGAGTCATACCAAAAAAGTGATCCATTAGGATTGCCTCCGCTGGATGCAAGATCTAAATCGAGTAGTTTGAGGTATTCTGTGCCATCGGGTTTTATTTTAAAGACTGTACCCAGGTTGTTGGTGCCACCACTATTTGTCATACCATAAAGAAAGATGCCATCTGAAATAAGTGATCCATATGGATTTCCTCCGTTACCATCCCCATCAAAATCGAGAAGTTTTTCGAAATCAGCTCCATCTGGTTTTATTTTGAAGATGGTTCCATAACTATTAGCGCCACCAACCGATGTCATTCCAAACAGAAACGTTCCATCTGAAAGCAGTGATCCGGTTGGGGTGTTTCCCGAAATTTCGAAATTGACGATTCTGGAAAAGCTACTTCCATCATTATTGATTTTAAAAACTGTTCCCAGGCCCCCATGACCACCAGTGGATTTTACGCCATATAAAGTGGCCTCATCAATGAGCAGTGTGCCTTCGGAAGAAGGACCGCTGGCGTTATCACTCGAATCAACTAGTTTGTCGAAGCCTGTGCCATCGGTTTTCATTTTAAAGATTGTTCCTGAAAAATTTGTTCCTCCTTGTGTTGTCATCCCGTAAAGGAATGTGCCATCGGAAACCAGGGAACCTTTAGGATTAGCTCCTGAGGTATTAAAATCAAAATCGAGATACTTCGTATAGCCGGTTCCATCGGGCATTATTTTAAAGATCGTTCCTTTATTGCCAGAGCCTCCATAAAAAGTCATTCCATACAAGGAGGAGCCATCAGCAATGAGCGATCCAAAGGGGATGCCTCCGTTGGTTGTACCATTAAAATCCAATAGCCTGGTATATTCGGTACCGTCTGATTTTATTTTGAATATAGTTCCGAAATCACTTAATCCACCTTGTGATGTCATTCCATATAAGAATGGGCCATCTGAAATAAGTGATCCGTAGGGAGTGGCTCCATTGGTGGAATCGAAATCATACAGTTTAGTATAGTCGGTTCCATCAGGCTTTATTTTAAAAATGGTACCGAAAAAGGCTGAACCCCCTTGCGTGGTCATACCATAGAGGAATGTTCCGTCAGAGATAAGAGAACCGTAGGGAAATCCTCCAGTGGCTGTATAACTGAAGTCGAGCAGATTAATGAAGCCAGTTCCATCCGGCATGATTTTAAAAATAATTCCCTGGCCATTAGCCCCTCCACTCCGGGCCATACCATACAGAAAGGTGCCATCGAAGGTAAGAGAGCCATAGGGATTACTTCCGTTGGTTCCATCAAAATCAAGTAATCGGGTAAAGCCGGTTCCATCGGGTTTTACTTTGTAGATCGTGCCGAGTTGGTTTGCACCACCATCGGAAGTCATTCCATAGAGAAAAATTCCATCTGAAATAAGTGCACTGTACGGATAAGTTCCATTGACTTTACTTCCGAAATCGTATAAGGTTGAAAACTGCGCTATTGAGGTTAGCGATGAAAACTGACATAGTAAAAAACAAAGTATGCATATTATGCATAGTATTCTCCACTTCACACCCTTCATTCGATTAGCATTTTTGTTCATATAAATTCATCTGAATTTGAAAACAGGATATAGTTCTTTTTTTATTGGCTAATAAAACTAATGATCTTTTCAGGGGGAGATTTTGCTGCTCCCTCAAAAAAAAAGATCCATAGGCATTCGTATCACACATGGCAATGGCAGATGATGTTTTTGTTCGTTTAACCATGTTGCATCTTTTAAAAATTACTAAACATCGATCGATCATGAAAATTAAGAAATGGCAATGAGTACGTTAAGCTGATCTCGTGTGAGAGGAGGCGTTGCATCTGTGATTGATTGGTAGGCATCTCAAAGACATAACCGAATTTATATTGCTTCATTTTAATTTGAGCCAGCAATCCAATGGTATTAAGATTTCGTGTGAGTAATCCTAGCGCGTAATTCTGATCAATCACAAGATTTACATTCAGATCAATGGAAACAGGAGCACCCTTTATACCCTTGAATAATAGGGCTGGCTTTAGCATGAGTCGTTCATTAAAGTTGTGAGTAAACACACCAAACAAATAAAGGTGCTGATTGTATACTTGAACAGTAGCATCCGCCTGAGTAATACTCGTTGGTAGCAATTTGGGTACCGAAAGCCCAATCATGTACTGTTCTGTTTTTAGCATAACACCCGCACCGGTGTTGAATTGAAATTCATTGGTATAATAAAATGCAGGATCAGTTTTCACTTGAAGATTCAGAAGGCCCGGATCAGAGTTGTAGCGCATCATACCAGTTGAAAGGCCGAAATACAAATATTTGTTTGCTTTCACCTCCAGCCGGTAGGAATAGTTCAGATTGAATTCGGTGTTTTTGACTTCACCAATTTTATCCTGAATGGCTATGAAACCCAGTCCTACTTTATTATCCACCAGCGAAAGATGACTGGAGAAATTCAGCGTGGTGGGATTGCCATCAAATCCTGACCATTGTGATCGATAGCCAGCAGTAGTTTGCCATTGTTGATTGGATCCGGCATACGCAGGATTTAACAAGATTGGGTTATTCAGGTATTGAGAATATAACGGATCTTGTTGTGCGTAACCCGTGATGCTCCACAATAGG
>CANIVF010000013.1 GCA_947470895.1 Bacteroidota bacterium | reverse complement strand
TTTTACCATGTAACAGGAAAGCCATTAAGCTATACCGCTTCACTGATTGATCAGAATTCAGCAGTCCAATTACCTTCGTGGATTACGCTATTTCAAAACCAGCTTTCATTTCGTTTGGCGCCTTACGGCATTCACTCGGGAGTATTCAAATTTGCTCTTACGGCATCCTCAGGCCCAAGTTCGGTGAGCGACACATTCCGGATTGAGGTAATCAATGATGTGCCTGTTGTTGAAAAACCTTTTGTAGGACTCGTCCTAAGCCCTGGGTTTAAGACATTGACGTTTGATCCGTTGAATCATTTTATTGACCGTGGCGGAGATCAGCTTACCTACACGGTGACTAGTTCACAGACTTCGGTAGTTTCAATTAATGTTTCGCCTGCTGCGATTGCTCTTCAGGAGGGTTCGCTTGGTCTAAGTGAGATTTCTGTAAAAGCTATGGATAGTGAAGGCGCAGAGGTTACAACCAAGTTCTCGGTATTTATCCGCAATCTTGATGAGGCCTTTACCTTTACCACAGAAAACACCGGATCTAATGGATTAATTGATAGCTGGACACGATCCATTCATGTTGAAAACAATAACGAGATCTGGGTAGGCACCGATAACGGGCTGACCATTTACAACCCATCCAACAATACATGGACAAGCCAGTTCAAAAAAGGGAATCGGGATTCCAATAAGATCAGGAATATTGTAAAACTCGCTGATGGGAATAAGCTGCTCTTTGTTGAAAGGGGATTCTGGTTATCAAACAATCAGAACTATACGTATTACAGTGGAAAAGGTAGTCCGTATGGTCAGAATGTGATTCCGGCACTAGGGGATTTCATTCAGAGCGCTGTCGTGGACTCCAACAATAAATTATGGTGCGCGGTTTGGATAGATTACAAAACGCGATTGATTCGGCTCGATTTAGACACCAAAACAATAGAACTTGACGTCCCGCTAATCAACGAAAATACTAATGTTTCCTCTATTGTTTTGGACAATGAAAATACGCCTTGGTTAGTCACACAAAAAGGCCTGGCACATTATACCACCAACGGGCAGTTGATATTTTACACTAAACAGAATGGCTTGCATGCAGATGAGGTTTTGCAGGTTGCTTTTTATAATGGTAAAATCTATGCTGCTGAGGTTGGAGGTTTAGACGTATTTGACGGCTTTAATTTTGCCTTCGAAAGCAATCCGGGTTTAAACAATATTGATATTCTTTACTTTGACCAAGAAGGCAATTTATGGACATCGGGTAACAGCCAATTGTTTAGATACAACGAAGCGGATGGGTGGAGATCGGCCAAATTGGATTTTCTAGGTCCTAATTGGGCTTTTGGTTACCCAGTTGATGACATTAAGATAGACGAGCTGAATCGAGTATGGGTAGCAAGTCGCTGGGGTTTATTGAACTATCCCAATCCAGGTTCTGTGTTTACATCCAAGCCAACTGTATATAACACCTTTGATGGATTGCCCGCAAATGATGTTTTTAGGATTCTTAAGGATGATAATGGAAAACTCTACTTTCCAACCTGGATCAACGGGCTAAGCATTTATGATGGCACTAATTGGACATGGGTTTCGGAGACATTACCTGTTGAGTCCGCCATCTGGCTGCAGAATACGACTGCGGCTTTTATAGCAAAAAATGGAGCCATATGGTTAGGCGGAGCAGGGGCCTTAAGTGCCTCATTTGACTCTGGCAAAAGCTGGAATTCATATTTATCTTATATCTATGGCTATGGTAATTCAAGGCCGGACTTTACCTACCATGCTTTGAATTGCAGTAATGTTTTAGCCATCACCGAAGATGCTTCCGGAAATATATGGGCTGCCGGAGTGGGTCCGGAACCGGATAGTTTGGGCTTGAGTAAATTTGATGGTGAAAGGTGGTCGGTACTTAAACAAAAGGATGGCCTGAAGTCAGGATTTATTAATCAACTCTATGGCGATACCCTTGGCAATGTTTGGGTGGGTTATGGTGCCGATTCACACCAAATTACAAGAATCAGTTCCGATGGAAAAATGACCCATTATTCAAACTCTGGTGCTGGTCTTGTCTCTGGTAGTGGTGTTGTTCAATTTTTGCAGTATCAAAACGGAAAAATATGGATGGCAACCAATACTGGAATAAGAATTTTTTATAACGACAATTGGACTACGTTCTCAACCCAGAATGGATTATTATCAAATGGAGTCACCAACATGGTCAAGGATGGCCTTGGTAATATCTGGATATCCTACGATCCGAATCTTTCGTTGGGGGTGAGCATGTATGACGGGAGTAAATGGCAGCACTTCAACAAGGAAAATGGTGGCTTGCCATCCGATCAGGTAAATTCGCTGCAGGTTCTGATTACCTCTTCAGGTTCTACGGGAGGAAGGACTTCTGCATCTCGCACGACAGCAGGGAAAAAGCCGGGCGCATTATTTTTGGGTACCCCGAACGAGGGCGTAATTCAGATTGAAATCGAAAACTTGTTAGAGAAACATAATGTTGTGACAGGTATAAAATCACTTCAGGAAAAATCACTTCAGCTCTATCCAAATCCGGCAATTAACACGATTACCATTGATAGGCAATTTTCAGATGGGAATACCAGGATTACAATTTATGATCTCACCGGCCGTACCTGGTACTCAGCTGATCACACTGGTGAGGAACAAACGGAGATCTTTATTGGTAATCTGAAACCGGGTGTTTACATAGCACAACTGAAAACGACTCTGGGCATTCAACATCTTCGATTTATTATAAGGTAGCCCTAGGACTTCATAAGAGGAATAGGCTGTTTAGACTTAAATGTTAAGGATCGAGATATCCCGCATAAATCTGGAGAGAAAAGAGTAGTTGGAAAAGGCGGACAAAAATATTTTTACATCCCCAGTAATGACACAATAAAATTTATCGATAGATCCACTTATGAAAAGGCCGACTTAGGTTCTAACTTTCGCTCAATTACAGACAAAGTTGCCAAGGTTCCTAAAGATGGATATGGTTATGTCTACTCAGGATACCTTAAGGATGATTATTTAAAAGTGAAGTTTGGTGACTATGATGGAAACATTTATAAAGCTATTTTCGAGCAAACGACTGACTTAAAGTCCTTATTAAAAGCGCAGAGATATTTTTCGAAAATCAAAAACATAAAGACCTAGTCAAGAAATATGGCGAAAGAGATGCTTATAGGATTCACACCAAATCTTACTGGATAGGGATGAAGAAGGAAATGCTGATTGAAATGCTGGGATCTCGAATAGTTACTAATCGGACAAATTTCCATAACTCTATTCAGGAGCAATTGATATACGAAAAGTATGATAAACGAATTTATTTTTACTTTGATGACGGAGTTTTGAAATCTTATCAGGATTAGCGAAATGAACTTTCACGTTTGCCTAAACTATGTAATAATCAAGAATTCAATATTTCTATTAAGTTGATCTCCCTCTTACAATAAAGTAGACCATGGTCGAACATGGACACAATACCAATTCCTTTAAATCCTTTACTTCTAAGATCATATTGAATAACTTGAGCATCACCTTTTCATAAGTTTTAGCAAGTAGTTTTCAAGACGGGACAAGCATGATACTGGCATTAACAGGAGGATTTTTAGGAAGTGGCAAGACAACCGCTATTGTGAATGCGTGCCAGCGTTTAATCAGTCAGCATAAAAAGGTGGCCGTCATTACCAACGATCAGGGCGATGAGCAAGTAGACAGCGCATTTGTGCGCGCCATGGGTGTAATGGTGGAAGAAGTAGGTAATGGTTGTTTTTGTTGCCAGTACAATGAATTGAAAAGTCATCTTCAATATCTTCAGGACACGGAACATCCTGATGTTATTTTTGCCGAGTCGGTAGGCTCATGTACGGATCTTATCGCAACACTGGTGAAGCCGCTCAGCAAAAGAAAACCAGAAATGAAAATGGTAGTGTCTGTATTTGCTGATGCAGGTTTTCTTTCAGCTGTGATGGAAGGCCGTACTTTCTTTGCCGATGAAGCGATCCGATACATTTATAAAAAACAATTGGAAGAAGCCGATGTGTTGGTGATCAATAAAACAGATACGATCACGCCATTGCAATTGAAGCATGTAGATACCGTGATTAAACTAGAGAATCCTGGCAAAGCGATTATCCATCAAAATTCTTTAGAAGATGTTTCCACATGGCTCACCACGATAGATCAGTTCAGTGAAGTGGTCTCTCGTCATTCGCTCGATATCGATTATGATATCTATGGTGAAGGAGAATCTAAATTGGCGTGGCTGGAT
Organism: Bacteroidota bacterium; assembly: GCA_947470895.1. Classification (GTDB taxonomy): domain Bacteria; phylum Bacteroidota; class Bacteroidia; order Cytophagales; family Cyclobacteriaceae; genus ELB16-189. The sequence continues at coordinate 74,488 of CANIVF010000013.1, read as the reverse complement.
AAAAGTATTGTGATAAGAGCCCCGCATGGTAATGGAGCGTTCATCGCGCGCGGGTTGATCCGTTCATTGTTTGATCTGATGCAGAGTTACCATTATCACATTGGTCATTTAAAATTTTTTCTTGAAGGAGAAGACTGGCAACAAAAAATCAGTTTCACTGCAATGAGCACCAGCGGAGAAGTCAGCATCAAACAGGAAAATGTATTTCAGCTTAAGCTGCTGATCAATGCACGCGTGCAAACAGAACCGGAGTATCTAAAAAAATTAGTAGACGAAGTGATCGAACGGGCGAAAAAAGCCAGCGTGTGTATAATTACGATAGAAAGAGAATCTGTGTTTAAGCCAGGCTACCCTGTGCCCGTGCATCGGGAAGGGTAGAATGGATTACTATTCTGACTTCAAACGTCATCACCTTTAAAAATTCTCTTCTTTTTTGTTTTTATTTTTTATATCATCGTCAATTCAATTTCTAAATAACTCTAAGCCATCATCATGAAGAATAAAAAGAAAAAACAATCTGCATTATCGCGCAGAGATTTTATCAAGAACACAGCACTGGCATCCTCATTTTTTTTCGTGCCCCGGCATGTACTGGGAGGACTGGGATACACAGCACCCAGTGATCAATTGAATTTAGCAGCCATTGGCGCTGGCGGAAAGGGGGCCAGCGATATTCGTAATGCTTCTGTGAATGGGCGTGAACGAGTGGTAGCACTTTGTGACGTAGATTTTTCCGGATCGGCAAAGGCATCGGTGGAGAAATTTCCAAAGGCTAAGTTGTATGCTGATTATCGGGAGATGTTGGATAAAGAGAAAGACATTGATGCTGTTACGATATCAACGCCCGATCACGTGCACGCTCCGGCTGCGGCTTACTGCATGCAACGCGGCAAACATGTTTATGTGCAGAAACCGATGACGCACAATATTCGTGAAGCACGCATGCTGACGGAGATGGCACGTAAAAATAAAATTGTGACCCAGATGGGAAATCAGGGTGCATCCAACCCACTTCTGGACATGGTGAAAAAATGGGTTGATTCTGGTGTGATTGGTAAGATAAATAAGGTGCAGATCTGGACGAACAGACCGGTATGGCCACAAGGTTCTGCTATGTTGTCCTCTGATGAAAGTAAAAAACCTAAAGATTTGAATTGGGATCTTTGGCTCGGGCCAGCAGCCTACCGTCCATACATTCCTAACCTTCATCCCTTTAGCTGGAGAGGTTGGTGGGATTTTGGCACAGGCGCTCTTGGCGATGTAGGTTGTCACCTGATTGATATACCCTTCAGAACATTAGGACTTCACTATCCTACCGATGCAGAATGCAGTGTGGGCTCTGTGTACTCGCAGATGTGGACACCCGATTATCATCCGGAAGGATGTCCTGCGTCTTCGTTTATCACCTTGCATTTTGCTGCTACAGAAAAAAGTAAATCCCCTATTGAAATGACGTGGAGTGATGGCGGCATCCGGCCTTCGCATCCTGATATCATTCCGGCTAACATGGACATTGGCGGAGCACAAAGTGCTAATGGCGTGTTAATCATGGGTGAAAAAGGATTGATCTCCACCAACATCAACGATAGCTCGCCTTTAATGCCAAAATTATTTTTGAATGATGGCACAACGGAATTTGGTCCTGATTCAGTAAAAGAGGAAGAACCTGAATATGGTCATCAACGTAAATGGGTTGATGCTTGCAAAGCGGGCTTTGATAGTACACAACATCGGGGACTCACTTCTTCCTTTGATTATGCTGGCCCTATGACAGAAACTGTTTTGATGGGTAATCTGGCTATACGCAGTTTTATGTTGCGAAAGGAAAACGGCAAGGGTCAACAGGATTTCTTCGCTCGCAAAAAATTATTATGGGATGGATTGAATATGAAGATAACCAACCTGCAAGAAGCCAATCAATTTGTGGGAAGAGAGTATCGTAAAGGTTGGGAAGTATAGGAGAAGGATGTTCAATCATCTATTGTTATCAAAATTTTTTGAATGATTTTAACCTGTGGTCTGTGAAGTCACAGACCACAGGTTAAAAAGTAAACATCACCACCCATCTATTCTTGCCGCACCTTTTGATGCCTTAAGCTTATTGGCCTGTTTCAAATCTTACGGTAGAAGCCAATGCTACTTTGAAGTCTTTGATAGCTGCCTGGCAATCCCTTTTCAGTTCATACACTTGCGCCATATTCTCTAGGAAACCAACTTTGTTCGCTTTGGTTTTCTTCAAACCTACTTCCAGATTTTCCCGGCTTCATCGTATCGACCAGTGCGTACAAATAAGTTCGCCAAGTGTAAATAAGGTGGCACATATTCGGCAACAAACCTAATGGCCATTGTTAAATGCAACTCAGCTTTAGCCGTATCAGTCGTGTAGTATAAGTAAGCCCAACCTAAGTGGTTGTGTAGAGTTCCATAACCTGGCTCTTCATACAACAAGCTATCCATCAACGCTAATCCTTCGTTTACCTGGTTGTTATACATCATGCTCAGCGTTGACTAAGTAGGGTTCCATCCATTCTAATTTCATAACTATTAAAAGTTTAAAGCATAAAGCGGAAAGCTTGCTCTAGCCTTTCCGCTTTATCAATATTCTGCGGGCGAATCAACGCCACCCATACTTACAATCTTCGGAGTAAATTCTCCGAGCACTTCCACCAGTTCATTCTGGTGCTCCATTACTTTGCAGATGTCTTTGTAGGCCATGGGCGCTTCATCAATTCCACCATCGATTAATTCCACTTCATGCTTTGCCAATTCCTGCTCACCATTTTATTAGTGATGCTGTTCTTGGCTGCACTGCGCGACATCAATCGTCCTGCGCCATGTGAGGCTGAGTTAAGTGATGTTGCATTTCCTTTTCCCTTCACGATAAAGCCCGGGGGGCTGTCATCGAACCGGGAATAATTCCCAGCACGCCATCGCCAGCCGGTGTTGCACCTTTGCGATGTACGATCACTTCGGTGCCATCATGCAACTTTTCTTTCCACGCAAAGTTGTGATGGTTTTCTACCGTGAAGAGTGCATGTTCACCCAGAGCATTTTCGATGCGCTGATGAATCTGGTGATGATTAGCTGAAGCATCATCACCAGCAAGGTTTATCACTATCCAATACTCCTGACCGGCTTCTGAATTGAGATCAAGCCACGTCAGGGTCGATCCTTCGCCAGGAAGATGACAAATCTCTCCGGCCAGTCGAGTGTAGTGACGAGCAATTTCAGCACCTAATCCGCGCGAACCGGAATGAGAAAGTGCAGCAAGGTATTTTCCTTCTGCCAGTTTCCATTCGTTATCCATCGGCAATGAGATCAATCCAAATTCCACAAAGTGATTTCCGCTTCCGGAAGATCCGATTTGCATCGCTGCTCTTCCTTTGAGGTTTTTTAATATGGGGATCTCATTAAATACAGTTCGATCAAGCACTTCATGTTCTTTCGGTCTTTTAAAAGTATCACTACCGAAACATGTATTGTCGATCAGTATTTGTTTCAGGTTGCTACGATGCAATCAAGAAATATTTCATCAAGAGGATATGCCGTTAAGCACATTCTGCATCCGATGTCAACACCCACACCGTATGGAATTACACCATTGTTTGTAGCCAGCACACCACCAATGGGTAAACCATACCCTTGATGTGCATCGGGCATTAATGATCCAGCAATGGTGATGGGCAATTTTATCGCAATCTCCATCTGATTAAGCGCACCTTCTTCGATGGCTTCAGTTCCACAGATGCTATAGTCAATCCGATTCTTAAACAACGCATGCGCTATCGATTTTTTTTCTGTTGGTACGAGTGTCAATGCAACTTTACTCCAGATCGAATCTTTGGTATAGTCTTTTGAATTAGCCAGTACTGCTTTGAGCATCTCATCAATCTCTGCTTTTTCGCTTCTTCAGAAATGTTTCAATACGGTATTGATCGCAAGACCAATTGCCTTTCCTTCTGGATAACCTAATTTGATCAGGTCTTTTCCACTTAACATTTTTCGTTTCATAGTTGTTCTCCTATCTGCTTCACTATTGCGCAAAGCAATTCCATTCGTCTTTACAGAGTATTTTAAATTTATTTTCTGTCTTTGAGATTTCTACGACTTGTGAGACACAGACCATAGGAAACAAAAAAACCAGGACAGTGCCCCGGTTTTCAGTGCGCGGTCGGAATATGATCAACTGAAAATCCGTGGCATCATTTCAATAGGTCCACCTATGGGGCTATTGAAATGATTTTTATATGTTGCTTTTGTTCTTAGCAGGGCGCAAAGACAAGTTCGATATTTTTTCAAATCAAAATGATGATCATTAAATATTTTTGGGATCAATATTTTATCACCAACAATGGTTACTTTCGTTTTCAACTTCAGAAGTAAGCAGATTTTTTATTCCGAACAACAGCAAATGAAATTCTCTTCTAAATTTTCCAGCGTTATTTTATGGTCAGTGATTTCGGCTGCGTTCATCGGTCCAGGCACAGTGACCACAGCGGTAACAGCCGGATCACAATTTCAAATACTATTATTGTGGGCTGTAGTTTTCGCAACAGTAGCTTGCGTTGTTTTGCAAGAAGTGTCGGCCAGAATTATTATCGCGAGTGGGTTTAATTTTGGCCAGGCATTAGAAACAAAGTTTGGAAGCAAAATTGGTTTTTGGATTAAATGGATTGTTGCCGGTCCTGTGCTATTGGGTTGTGCTGCTTATGAAGCAGGAAATATTTTAGGAGCTGTATCAGGATCATCTATTTTATTCGAAGGTAATGGAAGAATTTATACCATCATCATCACCGTATTAACCGGATATATTTTATGGTATGGAGGCAGTAAATGGATATCAACTATTATGACTATGTTGGTAGGGCTGATGGGAGTGGCATTTCTTCTTTTGGCAGTGAAAGGTGACTTCACGTTTACTGAATTGATCAAATCATCGGTCATTCCAACAATACCTGAAGGATCAGAATGGCTTACGTTGGGATTAGTAGGAACCACGATCGTACCCTATAATATTTTTATCGGATCAGCCATTAGCAAAGGGCACACGATTCCGCTCATGCGCATTGGACTTACGATATCGGTTTTGATTGGCGGGCTCATCACCGCGTGGATTATGTTAGCGGGAACGATGGTTGGGAATTTTTCTTCCTTTGGCGAACTCGCTTCGTTGTTTCAAAATAAGATGGGCGTCATTGGTTCATTAGCACTCGGTCTTGGATTATTCGCTGCGGGATTTTCTTCTGCCATTACATCACCATACGCAGCTTCGTTGATAGCGTCTACTGTTTTTGGTGCAGAGAAGAAGAGTGTGGTACGATTCGTCTGGATGTCTGTCTTGTTTACAGGTTTTACCTTTGGGATCAGTGGCATCAAACCTATTCCGGTTATCCTGGCTGTGCAGGCATTGAATGGATTGATCTTACCGTTGCTTACTTACTTTTTGATTTTGATAGTGAACGATTCGAAAGTGGTTGCCACTCAACACCGTCATGCAGCGTGGTATGATTTGGTTTTGTTGGCAATACTGGGCACAACGCTTATGATCGGATTTAATAATGTAGACAAGTCGATTACCAGTGCCTTTGCATTGACATCAGGGAATCACTTTAAAATAATCCGGATCATTACTACTGCTATAGTATTGGCCACGGCAGTGCAGTTAATCCGTCTAAGAAAGATTCAGAAAATTTAATGTTGCACACTCTATTTTACCTGAATATTAACCAATTCAATTTTACTCAGCTCCTGTAGTTCACCTTTTTTGTAAAGGTCTTCCAGCGCAGTGATTTCTGTTTTGTCTTTTGGCTTCAGGTTGATATAATCCAGAAAAAGAATTCCGTTTACGTTTCGAGGGTTATAAGCTTTTCTGAAGCGTAATCCCAAACCGTCAGTTTCTTCATACGAATAGGCCATGTAGCCGATAGTGAAATCTTTTTTGTTGATCCAGTACATAAACACGTCTTCATGATCTTCTCCACCACCCTCCTGGGCAAATGAGATTTGAATGACATAGTATTCAACGCTATCAACGAAGGTTTCGCCCATAAATTTCTTACTTACGGCTGCATCATTTAATCCATAAGGAAGAAGTGCAAAGTAGATGACAGAATTCACCGAAGAAGTATATTTTACTTTCATGGAATCTGCAACATCTACCAACACATTGTTGATTTCTCTTCTGAATCCATCATTGGTCAAAAAATCGTGCATGGTGTTTACACTATCCTTTAAGATGCGTTCATACGAATATTTTCCGCCTTTGCGTTGAGCAATATAATGGCGATCACGAAAATCAAACTCAATGGTTGAATGGAGATACTTCTCTCCACCAGCAACTTCAATCGCTTTGTCAATAATTTTTTGAGAATCTTTTAAAGAAGTGTTACATGACACTAAGCTGAAGATCATCATCATAAATAAAAAATTCGTCATCGGATTAAATTATTTTTGATAGGATGTTAATGTATCGCTCAGGCACTTCCCCCTTCGTAGCGGTCTGGTAATCGGCATAACTACATGGGATGATGTTGTTGCGTGCGTAGCGTGCTCCCGGGCGGTGATAAATAATTTCCATCCACCACTTTTCGGTCAATTTACTTTTATAGAAGGTGAGCGTCTCCGGCTCAACGGGCATAGAAACGACATACTTTAAAAAATCATTGCTCTTAAAGTTGCTTTCATTTTTACGATTGTAAAATCCTTCCACAAAATACCAGATCATGATGGCCACTACCGATGCGGTCTTTTTGTGAACATCATCAAAATTAGGATTGTATTCATAGAAACCGGCTGAGCTTAACTTCTCATTCTGACCGGCATACCAGCAAAGTTGACAAGCTTCTTCCCCGGTAAGTCCGAAGGGTTGTGCATTGGCGTTGCCGGGTGCATCAGATGATCGGATGGATGTAATATCAAATGACAATAAATCCGCATTGCGAATGGAAGGTTCCATCTCTGTGATGTCGGTGCGAATTTGTCCTACACGAAATGATTCAAAGTATAATTTCTCCAACACGGTTGCCGCTAATGGATCTATCAGATAAGATTGATGTGCAAGGTGTGTGTAGCTGAAAAGATAATTCGGCTCATATAATAATACTTTATGAATGTGATTGAGGTAAGGTTTTGATTCTTTGCTATCCTCCAGATCGAGAAAAGCATCGATGTTTAAAAAGCTGACCAACTTCTCCATCTCTTCATATCCTATGTATTGACCATAATCTAGATCATGCGTCCCACCCAGAATGATGGGCATCACATTATTCTCTAACAGTACGCGACATACTTCGCTGATGCGTACATAGGTTTCGTCTAAGTCAATACCGGGATTTAGATTTCCCAAATCAACAATGCGATAGGCGCCCGTGCCTTTCTTGAGGTTGTAAAGTTTCTTGCGGATTTCGTCAGCTCCCTTGGCACAACCTTTATTAGTGTCGGTGCCTCGCTCTTCGTTCACACTAAAGATGGCCATGTGCGCACCTTTATAATCAGGCATACTGTCCCCAAAAACCTTTATGTATTTGAAGAAGGAGTTGGCTGCATAAGGTGCGTTATAAATGGATTCGTTGATGGGTGAGAAGAGAATGGTTAGGTCCATGGATGAGGCTTTAAACAAAACTAAAAAAATGAGAGTAGAAGACCTATAAAAACAAGAAAGGAGAGTGGTTAGCTCTCCTTTCATTAAGTTTGGTATTTGGATTATCCACCAAAATCGTCAAAACGAATATTTTCTTTTGGAATGCCCATGTCATCGAGCATTTTCAATACTGCTGCATTCATCATTGGAGGTCCGCAGAGGTAATACTCTACATCTTCTGGTGATGGGTGATTAGCCAGGTAGTTATCAAAAAGACTCTTGTGAATGAATCCAATATATCCGTCACCTTCAGTGTCATCTAAACTTTTAGTTACTTTCCAATTGTCGTCAGGAAGTGGTTCTGAAAGAGCGATGTAGAATTTGAAATTCGGGAACTCCTTCTCAATTTTTCTGAAGTGCTCGGTGTAGAATAATTCTTTCTTAGAACGGCCACCATACCAATACGATACTTTGCGTTTTGATTTTTCTGTATGGAAGAGGTGAAAGATCTGAGCACGAAGTGGAGCCATACCTGCACCGCCACCGATGTAAATCATTTCACGTTGTGTCTTATTGATGTGGAATTCACCGTAAGGGCCAGAAATCGTTACTTTATCTCCCGGTTTGCGAGAGAATACATAAGAAGAACAAATACCAGGATTTACATCCATCCATTTGTTGTTGGCACGATCCCAGGGTGGTGTTGCAATACGAATGTTCAACATCACAATGTTTCCTTCGGCAGGGTGGTTGGCCATGGAGTAGGCACGGAAGATAGGCTCTTCGTTCTTCATCTTCAGATCCCACAACTTGAACTTATCCCAATCGGATTGGAACACGTCCTGTTTGTGACCAAGTTCAGGATGGGGTGTGATGTCCATCGTTTTGAAATCCACTTTTACTTCAGGCACATCGATCTGAATATATCCACCGGCTTCGAACTTCAAGGTTTCGCCTGGAGGCAGTTTTACCACAAACTCTTTAATAAAAGTAGATACGTTATAGTTGGAAACCACTTCGCACCCCCACTTCTTGATACCGAAAATTTCTTCAGGGATGTGGATATTAAGATCTTGCTTTACTTTCACCTGGCAACCCAGCCGAACGTGCTCTTTCTGCTCTTTGCGGCTCAAATGGCCTACTTCGGTTGGCAATACATCGCCACCGCCCGACTCTACCACACACTTGCACATGGCGCAAGTACCACCACCACCACAGGCAGAGGGCAAAAAGATCTTCTCATTGGCAAGGGTTGAAAGCAAAGAACTTCCTGCTGATACGGTAATGGTCTTTTCTCCGTTAATTAAGATTTTAACGGGCCCTGACTGAACCAGCTTTTTCTGCGCGAGAATCAACAAACCAACCAGTATCAGGATGACTACTGTAAAGGCGACAATTGAACTGAGTATTAACATGGATACACAAGATTAACTTGGACTACAAATATAGGGATCAGAGTTAAAATCATTTCATTACCTGATGCTTAAAATTGTGGATGGTAAGCAAAAAAAGCAACCCATTAGGCCAACTTGGTTTTGTTTAAGCTTGAAATCAGGACTTTGCCAAAAAACTTGGTTTTCTATGCAGATAATCGTTCGGCTTTTTTGAGCTGTTTGCCACCAACGAGATTGAGGGCAGGAGCCAAGATGACACTGACATCATCCCAACGCGACCATTCTTTTAGCTTTTCAAGGCTAACCGTGCCATGCAGGTATTGATGTCCTTTGCCCTGATAACCGCCTTTAAAGGTTTCAAAATCACGATTGGTGATCAGCGTTCCTTCCGGGAAGCTGACGATCACGTCAACATAAGCATCGTTTGAAAACGGAAGCGCATCGCCCTGTGTGAATTTTTTGTATTCGTAACGATATTCGAAGGTCAATGCTGAAACATCCGATAACACGGCTGATCCTGTTGGATAGCTGCCCGCGCCCTTTCCGATGAATACTTGCTTTTCCGCGAATGCGCCTTCTACTAAAACCGCATTGTATTCATTGCGCACGTTGGCCAGCATGTGATCGGCAGGAATAAATTGGGGAGCAACAAAGCCGTAAATGTTTCCATCAATTTTATACGCGCGTGCTACCAACTTTATGGTGAGGTTGTTTTCTTTCGCATACTTCAAATCTACATCTGAGATTTTTTGAATGCCCACGTTGATAATGTTTTCAGGTTTTACAAACACACCAAATGTATGAGCAATAGCAATGGTAAGTTTGAATTTAGGATCATAGCCTTCTACATCCAGTGCAGGATCACTTTCAGCAAAACCTAAATCCTGTGCTGCCTTCAGCGCTTCGATATAACTTTTTCGTTCTTCGAATACTTTGGTGAGAATATAGTTGGTCGATCCGTTGAAGATACCTTCAATGCTCGTGATCATATCATTGTCGTAATATTCCTCCAGGTTGCGCAGGATGGGAATGCTTCCGCACACGGCACCTTCATATAAGATGGAGCGATCATACTTTTGCTGAAGCTCATAAATTTCTTCGAGGTGTTCGGCCAGCATTTTTTTGTTGGCAGTCACTACGTGCTTTCCGTTTTCTACAGCCTTCTTCACAATTTCGAAAGCAGCTTTGGCATCATCAATTAATTCAACGACTACATCAATTTCAGGATCATTGAGAATGTCGGATGCGTCATACGTGAAAAAGGAAGAATCGATGGGTCTTTGCTTATTATGATTTTTCACGCAGATTTTTTTAATCTCTGCCTTTACTCCGTGTGTTTCATGTAATACGTGGTACAATCCCTGACCAACACATCCAAAACCGAATAGGCCGAGTTTTAATTTCTTCTTCATAGTGTTACTTCTTGCTTGATATCTGCTCTTAAAAAATTTCTTACGATTGATTTAAATTGATCGAACTCCACCAGAAAGCCATCATGGCCGTGTGCTGAAGTGAGGGTGGCAAATTGTGCTCCTTTAATTTTTTGTGCTAAATATTTTTGTTCGTGAATGGGGAATAACAAATCACTATCAATGCCAATCACTAATGTTTTTGCTGTGATGATTTTCAATGCAGCTTCCTCGCTTGCCCTTCCACGGCCAACATGGTGGCTGTCCATCGCCTTGGTGAGTGCCCAATACGAAAATGCATTGAAGCGATTGGAGAGTTTTTGTCCCTGGTAGCGCTGATACGATGATGCTCTGAAATTATCCAGCGTATCTAAACTCTTTTCGCTTTGTGTTTGCTTATAGGTTTCATACGTGCGGAAGGAAATCATGCCCATCGCGCGTGCTGCCTTTATCCCCTCACTGCCGGCACGCGGATCATTTTCTTTCCAGGTGCTGTCGGCTTCAATGGCCATACGCTGTGCTTCATTGATGGCAATGGCCCAAGGAGAATGAAAAGCATTGGTAGCAATCGGTATGATGTGATCAAATGCTTCAGGCTGTTGAATGGCCCATTCCAAAACTTGTTGTCCACCTAATGATCCACCAAGGAGTGTATGAATTTTCTTAATGCCTAGACGCTGACGCAATAAATCGAATCCATTGACAATATCACGATTGGTAATAGCTGGAAATTCATGATAAAAGGATTGACCTGTTTTCGGGTTCAGTGAAAGCGGCCCGGTTGAACCGTAGCAACCACCGAGCGCATTAGCGCAAACAATGAAATAGTCACGCGGATCAAATGGCGTGCCTTCGGTGAATAGTTCTTTCCACCAATCTGTAAAATCGGAACTACCCGTAAGAGCATGACAAATCCATATTACATTGCTTCGGTCTTTATTGAGTTGACCAAAAGTAGTGTATTTAAGTTGGAGGCCTGAGAGCGAACCCCCGGCCTCCAACTGGAATTCACTGTCAAAGTGAAATATGGAATCGATTTTTAACATGTAATCTTTCTTAATATCCAAGCGGTGAGGATGAGCCCGAGGCTCGTCCCTCATAGCTTGTAGCTATTTCATCAGACTAATCATTTTGCAAATGCTTTTTCAAATGCCTGCTGGAAATCGGCCTTAATATCATCAATGTGCTCGATCCCTAAAGATACGCGCAGCAAGGTTGGCAATACACCAGAAGCAATCTGTTCTTCGTCCGATAATTGCTGATGTGTGGTAGCCGATGGTTGAATGATTAATGTTTTAGCATCGCCTACGTTAGCCAGATGGCTCACCAGTTTCAAACTATCTATTACTTGCGTGGTGTGTTCTTTGGTTCCCTTCACTGTGAACGAAAGAACGCCACCAAATCCGTTGCGCAAATATTTTTTTGCTAAGCGATGATAAGGACTTGATGCAAGACCTGGATAGTTTACTTTTTCAACATGGGGATGTTGCTCTAGCCATTGAGCCAACGCTAATGCATTATCTACCGAGCGCTGAACGCGAAGTGATAATGTTTCAAGTCCTTGCAGGAACAAGAATGAATTGAACGGACTAAGCGCTGAACCAAAATCACGAAGACCTTCTACACGTGCCCGGATGATAAAGGCAATGTTTGGCATGCCCAGAGGGTTATTGACACCAAACACATCACCGAATTTCAATCCATGATATCCTTCAGATGGTTCGGAGAACTGAGGATATTTAGCGGTGTTCCAATTATAATTTCCTCCATCAATGATAACGCCACCAATGGAGGTGCCATGACCACCAATCCACTTGGTGGCAGAAGCAACAACCACGTGAGCACCATGTTCTAACGGACGGAATAAATAGCCACCGGCTCCGAATGTATTGTCCACAATCAAAGGCAAGTCATGTTTCTTCGCCAATGCAGCAATGGCTTCAAAATCCGGTATGTTGAAACCAGGATTTCCAATGGTTTCCAGATACAATGCTTTGGTTTTTGAATCGATTAGTTTTTCAAAAGACTCTACATTGTCGCCTTCGGCAAAGCGCACATCGATACCTAATCTTTTGAAAGCAACTTTAAATTGGTTGTATGTGCCACCATATAAGAATGAAGTGGAAACAAAGTTATCGCCAGCCTGAAGAATGTTATTTAATGCGATGAACTGGGCAGCCTGGCCAGATCCAACAGCCAATGCGGCTACACCACCTTCCAGTGCAGCAATGCGTTTTTCAAACACATCGGTGGTGGGGTTCATGATACGTGTGTAGATATTCCCAAACTCTTTAAGAGCAAAAAGATTTGCGCCATGCTCGGCATTTTTAAATACGAAAGAAGAGGTTTGATAAATAGGCACAGCGCGTGAACCGGTGGTAGGATCTGCTTCCTGGCCTGCATGTAATTGAAGTGTTTCGAAACGTAAGGTTGACATAATCGATAGTGAGTTTATTGTTGAATAATAGTTTAAAACCTGTTTTGATAAGGGGGAACGTAACCGTAGTTAAAGCTGCCTGTCACATGGCAAAACCATAGGTTAGTGTGTTGTTGAAAGCGATGCGCTTAACGGAACAACATCAATCAACACATACACCGCATGGCAGGTGCATTGCTTTGTTCAATAAGATTAATAACAAGATGAAATTGTTTCTCGAGAGACGCTTTCAAAGCTTGAAGGAGTGATCGCTTTTGGCAGTTGAAATATTGTGTTTTCATGTTAGTTTACCGGTTTATAGCTCTCCTTGGCACCTTGCCAGGAGCAGGATTTAGCACCTTTTTTCCTTCTTCTGGACTGGTTGCTAGCGCTTCAAAGAGCCTGTACTCTCCACGCTTCTTTATAAATCGGTTAAGCGAAAGGGCCTCACCGACTATGATGTCACAAACGTATAGCTGTTTGGTAGAGTTTCCAAGGGCACATCAAAAAAATTGTAAAAAAAAATTCTTTACTGACGGATGTTAGTTAAAAAAAGCAATTAATTAGGGATTTTAATATTATCCCTGACTTGCTCAGGATCAAGCAAAAACAAACCTTCCGGTAACTACTATACCGGAAGATTCATCAAAATTTATATTAACCTTAACCTCAATTCTTAATAAGAAGCCACCTCACCGCGTTATTGTGATAGATATCATCAATTACATTTTTAGGAAGCTTTAGACCAGAAAATTCGCCATCTACTTCAGCCACCGTCATTGATTGATCAGTAACGAAATACTTCCAGTCACTAAGCCAACGGCTATGCAGCTCGTTCTTTGATTCTTCCGGAACAGATGTAGAGGATATTCCTGAGTCGGTAGCATAAATGAGTCGATCGTGATATTTAATGATAAAGTTGCGCACTTTCTCCTTGTTGGTTTTAGATTGGTACTGCAGATGTGAAATGCGTGCGGCCATATCCACCGCCATATTTGGGAATTTATCCAAACGCTTTGCCAGTGAATCAACATCATACTCTAAGCTCCCAAGGTGTGCTCCAACAAATCGCATGTCAGGATGACGCGCTATGAAACGATCCCGCGCATTGATCTGATCTTCGTAGGATGGATATTCAGGATGCAGGAACATATGGTACTGTGGATTATTTTTAAAATAACTTTTATCACCATTCACAGTCATCTTATCAATGGGCAGCCAACAGTTTTTTGGTTCGCCCAGGTGACCCATCACTGTTTTATTTTGATCAATAATGTATTGAATAACAGGATCGAGTCTTGGATCATCAACCATGATGAATTTATCAGCAGAGTCTTTGTAGACCATGCCAATATTCTTCCACAGTTTTATTCCCAGCGCTCCATGATCGAAAGAGGTTTTTAACTTAGCAATGGTTCTATCGGCCCAGCCTGCAGAGTCCCAATTATTGAGAGTGAATGCCGTGAGGTAATTTACCTGTTCTGGAAAAGCCTGGGTTTGATGTAAAGCATGTTTCTCCTGTTCTTCAATAGGTGGATAGGAAGGAACATCCACCATTACATCTAGTAACTTGAAGTTATTTTCTTTTGCCAACTCGGATAGAATTGTGCTTTCCGCATGAAGGTGCATGTGCGTGTCGATTTTCTTTACCTTTTGAAAATCACTTTCAGAATAATAATCTCCTGAGCAGGCGCCAGTGAATGCCAGCACAAGAACAGCTTGAATGATAACGATTGGCTTGAACATGGGTATTGGTTTATTTAATGAAGGGTTGGATTAATATTAATTTTACGTGACGCTCCTTTTCTATTGATGATTTCTATTGAAATGACATCATCGGATAGTGAAAGTTTTCGGGATGACTGTGAGAGATAAGTTGATCCATAATAAAACTCTTGCCTGGAAATCGCACCGCCTTTTCGGGTGAGGAGGCTATAAACATCATCTTTTTCAATCAGGATTTGTTTTGTCTTTTGCTGAACGGCATAGGTTTTTATAGTTCCAGAGTTATTGCCAACGAGCAGTAATGTTTCATCGTTTGCTGTAATGAGTTTTGCCATTCCTTTTGCATCCGTATCGGCATAGAAGCCACTCTCTAGCGCAGGGATCACTTTGAAGTCATTGCGACCATTGCCTTGCAGAGATATCCCGACACCGGCATCATATCTTCCGCTGGAGACTTCAGTAGCGTAGAGGTTTCCTGCTAATAGTGCATCTAAAAATCCATCGTTATTAAAATCATCAACCACCATTCCGTTTACAGGAGCAAACTGTGTTTCCAAGGTCAATGCTTTCACGTCAAGATTCCCATTACCCTTATTTTCGATGTAGGATGTTTCAAACCATTCGGCACAAACGACATAGGCTCCTTCCAGTTCAGATTTTAAAAACGATTCGTCAAATGTTGCTTCTGCATAATCTTTATAATTGTTGAAGCGTAGTTTCATAACACTGATCTGACTAATCAACTCATCGCGTGAATGAACGATATGTTTTTTTCCTTGAAGATAATAGGTCATCACAGGATCAATCGATCCGTTCTTATCATAGTCTTTGGCATAAATGCAAAGTGATTCTTTTCTGGTTCCTTTATATCGAGTATTCAATCCCAGGTTTCCTGCAATATAATCCATGTCACCATCCTGATCGAAATCTCCGGCAGTTAAACTGTTCCACCACCCGCTACTATTTGCCAATGAAGGGCTCTCCATCTTCACAAAACCTTTTCCCTCTTTGTTTTTAAAATAGGTGATTGGTATAAACTCGCCAACGAGTAGTAGATCTGTCCAACCATCATTGTCAACATCAGTCCACAAACCAGAAGTAACCATGCCCAGTGCCAGAAGATTTGGTGCAACTTGTTTTGTTACATCGGTGAATCGACATATTTTTGAATCGGAATCATTTCGTAACAGATAACTATCAGCGGCAAGCGGATATCTTCCAGGAATCAATCGTCCTCCAATAAAAAGATCAAGATCACCGTCATGGTCATAGTCTGACGCGATAACACACGAACCACTTTGCACGATTGCTGGCAAGGCATTAGCATCTTCAGTGAATTTTCCTTTTCCATCATTGACATAAAGATGATCCAGATACGAAGTAGATTCTTTTATTTGTTCTGATCCACCCGTCACCACATATAAGTCATCGTCTCCGTCTTGGTCAGCATCAAAGAATAGAACGCCCATCGCATCGGCCAGGCTATCAACCACGGATGAAGAACTTCTTTTGAATTTTCCATCAGCTTGCTGAGTGAACAAAGCGCCTGAGTGATTAGACGCGCCCCCAATAAAAAAATCTTCCAACCCATCGCCATCCACATCGCTCACTGCGATGCCCGGTCCATTCTTAGAATGCATGTGAGGAAGTAAGGGTTGAACTTTAAAATCAACAAATTCATTTTCTTCATGTGTGTAATTGATTCCGGTAGTTTCTATGGATGTGAAAAGTTTAGGATCTTCTTTTTTTATCCTTGGCACTTTTTGATAGGCATCTTTGTAATTTACTTCTAACAATTGATTCGACTTGATTTTTTTCAGGATCTGATATTTTCCATCAGGCCACATAACCTCAAGGGAATCAATCATGCGAGCAGAGTCCAGCCCGAAGTGCATCACTCCGTCTATGGATGATTCGAAGCCACGAGCCATGTAGTGTTCAGCGAATTGTTTCCGTGGATGATGATAAACTGTTATGCTTGTTCCAATCCCATCATGATTTGTTTCACTACCGATAAATTTTAAGCGCAGGTAGTTACGCGCAAAAAGGTTGTTGCTATTGTTTCGATAGATATGCGCCTCATCATTCATGTTATTCACCACAAGATCAAGATCTCCATCATTGTCTAGATCGGCATAGGCAGCACCGTGTGAAAATCCTTTTTCTTTAATACCCCATGCTTCTGATTGATCGGTAAAAGAAAGATGCCCATCGTTTTCATAGAAGTAATTTCGTAGTGCAGCTCCTTCTAACGCTTTGATGGTGTTGAGTTTCTTATCGGTCTTCGATTGCACTGTTCCGAGCGGAGTATTATAGATGTTTTGATAGGTAATGAAATCCATATTGCCCAGATCGCGAAGGAAGCCATTGGTAACGAAGAGATCTTTATCACCATCGTTATCATAATCGGCCAGTAAGGGACTCCAGCTCCAATCGGTACTACTAACACCAGACAAGAATGAAATTTCACTGAATGTATTATTTCCTCTGTTCAACTGTAGTGCATTGCGGGTGAATTGTGGCTCATATCCCATGCGCAACGACAACTGAAATTTATCATAACCCGTAGGGGGGATGATCAGCTTCTGTCTTTTGTTGTCTTCAGGCCGCATATCCAATTCTATGATATCGACCAACCCATCATTATTTATATCGGCCACATCATTGCCCATGCCTGCAAAGCTGGTGTGTTTAAAATATATGGCGGCCTGGTTGGTGAATGTTCCATCATGATTGTTGATGTACAGAATATCGTTGCCAACGAAATCATTTGAGATGAAAATATCTGGCCATTGATCATTATTAATATCGCTAATGGCAAGACCAAGGCTATATCCTTCTATTAAAATTCCGGCTTCTCGTGAAATATCGGTGAAGGTATTGTTACCATTGTTGCGATAGAGAATATCTGAACTCGAACTCTCGCCTTTTAATTTTCTGAGCTGAAGGTGATTTACTTTATTTTCATACGAAGCAGGGTTGGTGATGATGAAGAGATCGAGGTCTCCATCGCGATCATAATCGAAAAAAGAAGCATGCATGGATAGTCGTTGATCTGCGATTCCATATTGGGCTGCAGATTCAGTGAACGTATTATTTTGATTATTGATGAATAGTAAATTTCTTTTATCAGATGCGTTACCAGATACGCAGATATAAATATCCTGCCATCCGTCCTGGTTCACATCGGCCATTACTGCTCCGGTTGCCCAGCTGTTATTGAATATTCCGGAAGTTTTAGTAATATCTTCAAACTCCAGATCGCCTTTATTTATATAGAGTCTGCTGCTTATTTGATTTCCGCTAAAGAACAAGTCGGCAAGTCCGTCATTATTAATATCTCCTGCGGCTACGCCAGCGCCTGTGTAAATGTTCATGTAGGTATTTACATTCTGCTCTTCGGTTTCATCCAGCACGTTATTGAAATGGATATTAGTTTGGCTGGAAGGAAGAAGTGAAAAGACTGAATCCTTACGAGATTCGCAGGATGTAAAGATCAGGATGATGAGAAAAGATAAAAGAAGAGAAATGTTCCTCTTGTTTTTTTTAATCCGATGACTACAGAAAGGCTTCATGGTTTTTCTATCCGCTTCTCACCAGAAAAACTATGCACAGTAATTTCGACTATTTCACTGGTCAATGGAAATTTCCGGCTGCTATTGGATAGATAGCTTGATCCATAATAGAACTCATGCTTATAGGTTACTCCTGTTTTAAGTTTGACAATCGCGTAAGCGTCATTTGCTTTGGGGGAAAGATATTTTGCGGAGGTATTCGTGCTATGGACTTTTAATTTTCCATTGTTGATTCCTGCCAGAATAAGTTCTCTTCCATCACCAGCAATCAAGGATGATAAACCTTTCGCATCCTGATCGATCATAAAGCCAGAGGAAGTGACCGAAGTGGTAGTGAAATTCCCTTTACCATCGCCACGCAAATATGATCCAATCGATGCGTCATATCTTCCCGTAGAAACTTCTGTCGCGTATGAATTGCCCACGAGCAATGCATCAAGATTGCCATCGTGATTGTAATCATTTACAACCACACCGTATGTGGGGGAGAATTGAAGTTGAATGGGTAATGGTTTAATTAAAAAATTTCCCTTGCCTTGATTTTCGATGTAGCTGGTTTCAAACCACTCCACACAGACCTGATAAGAGGCTCCGATTTCTTCCGGTAAGAACGATTTTTCGAAGGTTGCTTTCGCATACGGATCATAGGTTCTGAAGCGCGCACGTATAGGATTCATCTGCCTCACTAAATCATCCCAAGAATGAGCTATTTGTTTTTCACCATTGATATACAAGCTCATCACGGGATCAATCGATCCATTTTTATCATAATCATTAGCGTTTATACAAAGTGGTTCTTTAATGGTGCCCTTATAACGGGAGTTTAAACCGAGATTGCCCGCGAGGTAGTCCATGTCTCCATCGCGATCGAAATCACCTGCCGTTAAACTATTCCACCATCCGGTGCTATGTGCTAATAATGGGCTTTCTTTTTTTTCAAAGCCTGACCCTTCTTTATTTCTGAAATAAGTGATGGGCATAAACTCACCCACGATTAAAAGGTCCATCCATCCATCATCATCTACATCGGTCCACAATCCAGAAGTGACTAATCCTAGATTGAGTAAACCAGGACTTATCTCTTTGGTAACATCGGTAAACTGAACCGCTTTTCCTTTGGAGTCATTTCGTAATAGATAGCTGTTGGCGGGCATCGGATATTCTCCAGGAATAATTCTTCCTCCAATAAAAAGATCGAGGTCTCCATCATGATCATAATCAGACGCAATTACACAAGACCCACTTTGATGAATTTCAGGAAGAGCGTTAATGGCTTCAGTGAAATTTCCTTTTCCATCATTGATGTAGAGATGATCAGCGTATGCGACTGATTCTTTTGGTTCTTCTGTGCCTCCTGTAACTTTATAGAGATCATTGTCTCCATCCTGATCAGCATCGAAGAACAACATTCCCATTTCATCCGCAAGGGTATCTGTTTTTATAGAAATACTTTTTTTGAATTTTCCATTTTGCTTTTGAAGAATCAAATAACCTTCTTGACCGAGCGCGCCACCAACATAGAAATCTTCAAGACCATCTCCATTCACATCACTCACGGCTATGCCCGGACCGTTTTTTGAATGCATGTGTGGCAAAATGGGCTGCACTTTAAAATCAACAAAATCATTTTCAGTGTGAACATAATTGATTTCTGAGGTCTCAGTTACTTCTGTGAAAAGAGGAGTTAATGTAATTTTATTTGCTTCAATCTGAGGCTTGGCATCGGTATACTTCAACATGATTATCTGATTACTTTTTACCTGTTGAATGAGTTGTGCATTTCCGTCTGGCCAGATGATTTCGAGTGAATCGATTATGGAGTTACTACCTAATCCGAAATGAAGATAGGGCTCCATGGATGAAAGAAATCCCCGGAAGGGAGTGAAGTATTGGTATTGTAATTTGCCTTTGTTTCGAAGATAGACTTTAGCTCCAAGACCTTCGCGGTTCAATGATGGGCCGATAAAGCCAATCCGTAAAAAATTTACTGAGTCCTTACCATTGTTTTTTGAATTTCTAAATACCGAAGCGGATTCATCAATATTGTTGGTTACAAGATCAAGATCGCCATCCTTGTCAAGGTCGGCATAGGCGGCACCATTGGAATAGGAGAATGAAGATAATCCCCATGCCTCGGATTGATCGGTGAAGGTGAGATTGCCATTGTTTTGATATGCATACTTATGAACTTTAATCCCCGAGATTTTGGCGAGCATAGCAAGACGATCTTTCTTATTTGCTTCAGCTGTGCCCATGCGTGAAGTTTGCTCACTGAATTTTATGAAATCAAGATTGGTGATATCTTGTCGATAGCCATTGGTGATAAAAAGATCTTTTAGTCCATCATTGTCGTAATCAGCAAGGAGTGGACTCCAACTCCAGTCGGTGGCTTCAATGCCTGCTAAGTATCCGATTTCACTGAATGTGTTATTGCCATTGTTAAGTTGTAATGTATTGCGAATGTATTGCGGCTCGTACCCATAGTGTATGCTATTCTGAAATTCATCGTAGGTGTTGCCCATGATGGTAACTTTCCAGCGATAATTATCAGGCGGGAGCATGTCAACTTCTACCACATCGACCAATCCATCATTGTTGAAGTCGGCAATATCATTGCCCATAGCGTTGTAGGTAGCGTGTTTGAAGTATTCACCTGCTTTATTGGAGAAGGTTCCGTTCTGATTGTTGATGTATAGTAAATCGTTCGTGATAAAATCATTCGAAACATAAATGTCGGGCCAGCTATCCTCGTTGATATCACAAACCTGAACACCTAGACCGAAGCCTTCAATTAAAATTCCGGCTTGATCGGATACATTCGTAAATGTATTGTCGCCATTGTTGCGATATAATTGATCGGTTGTTGACGATTCGCCCTTTACTGATTTGGGACGTGCGCGGTTGCGACTGTATTCCACAAAGGCGTTTCGTAAAAAGTAAACATCGAGGTCACCGTCTTTGTCATAATCTAAAAATGCTGTTTGAATATTATGACCTGTTCCCTCCAGGCCGTAATGCAAAGCAGATTCTGTGAAGGTGCTATTGCCATTATTGATAAAGAGCAGATTACGTCTTTTATCTTTTGGTGTGTGGCGGGTGCCGGCAACAGCAACAAAAATATCTTTGAATCCATCCTGATTGATATCCACCATCGTTACTCCATTCTGCCAAACTGAACTGGTAACGCCTGCTTTTTCGGAAATGTCTTCAAATTTCCAATTACCCTTGTTCAGGTATAATTTGCCGGATGTCATGTTGCCTGTGAAGTATAAATCCTGAAGGCCATCGTTGTCGATATCTCCTACAGCAACACCACCGCCATTAAAAAGATATTCAAAATCCAAAACGCTCAGTGAGTCGGAATAGACTAGATTATTGGCAAACGAAATCCCGGTTTGCTCAGGCGACAATGCTTCATACATCCGCGCAGAGTTATCCGTGCAGGAAACCTGCGCTGCAAGTACTATGATATAAGAATATTTTATCCTTTGTATAAGGTTGATCATGTAACGAATAAAATCAAAGTTAATAAAGACATTAATCTACACGAATCTTCCGTCTAGTACCAAAGAATTATTTTTAGACAGAACATCTGAAGATCATCGGATTAAAATCAAAACAGCGAAGAGGTTTTGCCCCTTCGCTGCTTGTTAATTAAAGTACGAAAAGAACCAGACTAGTATCCGGTATTTTGTTTGATTTCGCCAGTCGTTCCTTTGGTGCGGTCAATTTCCGTTTGAGGGAAAGGAAATACGGAAAACTTAGTATTCCAATCAGATCCGAAGATGGTTGGGCCATCATTCCAACGAACAATGTCAAACCAACGATGAGCTTCGAAGCAAAGCTCTACACGCTTTTCATGCTTCAAATCAGCGAGGGTTGCTACACCGGCAAGGTTAGCAAGTCCTGCGCGGTTGCGTATTTCATTGATTTGAGTTGTTGCTTCTGCTGCTCTTCCTTTTGCAAGCAATGCTTCAGCATAAAGCAATTTCAATTCTGAAAAACGGAAGGTACGCTCGTTGTTAAAGTTTCCCTGATTGTTACCTGAAAAATCACCACCAACAGAGTTGCGCTTACCAGCATATTTTTTCACCACATAACCTGTAGAAGACCAGGCTGGATCAAATGGCACCTCAACAACACTACTATTCCAAACATAATAAGTGTCTCCAGCTTTATAAACAGATGCATTAAGACGCGCATCACCAGATTCAAAAGTGCTTACCAGATCTTGCGTAGGTGTGAAGAATCCGAGTTTTCCACCCGGTGCACCTTCAGATGCATTAAAATTTCCGGCATCCCAAAACCATGAACGACCTGTGCCTTGTGACGCTTTGAAACTTTCAGAGTGTGTGTCGTCAAACACCCAGATGTTATCGTCCGAATGAGGGCCGCCAAACTGTACTTCAAAAATGGATTCTTTATTGTTTTCGTTATCGAAAGCAAAAACATCTTCAAGATCCTGCGCTGGATTATTAGTATCAATAAGTTCATACTTTCCGGCTGCGCCTACCCCGTTGGTAATTACATCTTCAAATGCAGTGATGGCAGCATCCATATCATTTTTCCAAACGTTCACTTTTCCTACATAGGCTCTGGCTGCCCATTTTGTTGCACGGCCAGTATTTCCTCCATCCCAGGCGGCAGGAAGGTTGGTGAATGCAACACCAAAATCAGCTAAGATCTGCGTGTATAGTGCATCCTTGGTAGCATTGGGAACGGATAGTTCATTTAAGCTCTTAAACGTTGCCACTACTAATGGGGGTGTTCCCCAAAGTTTTAAAGCTTCAAAGTGAAAGAACGCACGCAAGAATTTGGCTTCACCTTCATAGAGTTTTTTCTCATTAGCGGTAAGCTCATTTTCTTTTTCGAGATGTTCTAATACCGTATTGCAACGATAAATACCTTCGTAAATCTGAGTATAAATCGCAGCAAATGGTTTGTCTGTTGAGCGGATATTCAGGTTATCAGCATTTTTTGTTTCCTGATCTGCTGAATTCGGCTCGGCCTTAACATCATCATTAATGGCATCGGTGATTTTCCAGTATTCACCAAATTCACCAATGGTTTCAGTGCTGGTCCCCCAAAAATCCTGAATGGATGAATAAGCTGCAAAGATGGCCCCGTCAAATTCAGCTGCTGTCTTGTAATACTGATCAGCAGGCAGTTTATCTAGTGGTACCAGGTCAAGATTGTTACATGAGTTAAACATCAGTAAGACAATCCCTATGGTTAATATTTTTTTCATAGTTTATCTAGTTAAATTAGTTGAGTGATTAAAAAGTTACTTGCCATCCGAATTGAATAATTCGTGGTTGCGGAGAACTACCCCCATCCTGACCATTCGATAATGGTGTTTCGCCTTTTTGGTAACTCTGACCGCGTGTTACTTCCGGATCAAAGCCTGT
The DNA here is from genome assembly GCA_947470895.1 of Bacteroidota bacterium. Classification (GTDB taxonomy): domain Bacteria; phylum Bacteroidota; class Bacteroidia; order Cytophagales; family Cyclobacteriaceae; genus ELB16-189. The sequence goes on along the minus strand of CANIVF010000013.1, from coordinate 50,982 downwards.
ATACTTCGTGAAAGTAAATAGGTTTTGTGCAGCAACATAAATACGGAACCTGTTGATCATACCTTTTGTCATACTTTCAAGTTTGGCAGCCGGTACAGAATAAGCAAGTTGAATATTGCGGATTCGCATAAAGCTTGCGGTCTCAATCCAACGATCTGAATAGCGGTTATTTTGATTGTCATCACTTTGCGTTACGCGGGGCATAGTATTGCTCGGGTTTGAAACAGTCCAGTGATCCAGTGTAGATGTAAGAAAATTCTGAGCGCCTCTCAGATCTTCCATGCCAGCACGGTTTTGGTTATAAACTTTTTGACCACTTACGCCTTGCAATAATAACGACACATCAAAATTCATATAAGATGCTGATCCGTTTATTCCATAGTAAAATTTGGGAATTGCGCTGCCTAAGTTAGTGCGGTCATTCGCATCTATTTTACCATCCGGAACTCCATTAGGTCCGCTCACATCTTTAAATCGGATATCTCCAGGAGCGGGACCCGAAGAGTTAGCATCTGGTAAAGCGGCATCCACTTCGGCCTGATTCTGATAAATTCCATCGGTCTTGTATCCATAGAAACTTCCAAGAGGATCGCCTACTCTTGTGCGGTGCGTAGATGCACCACCAACCCCTGAAATTATTTCATTGATGTTTCCAAGATCAAGCACTTCATTGTGAACAGTAGTTAAATTACCACCCACACTGTATTTAAGGTTACCCAACTTGTTATTATAGTTGATGGATAACTCGATACCACGGTTTAGCATTGTACCAATGTTAGCATCTGTTGGCAGAAAGAAACCTGAAGTATATGGCAGTGGCTTTCCAAGAAGAATGTCGTTTGAAATCTTATTATAGAAATCAAAAGTAATATTCACTTTTCCATCCCATAAGCTCATATCGGTTCCAATATCAAACTGGGTGTTTGTTTCCCAACGTAAGTCTGGATTAACGAAATTGATAGAGGCAGGACCTCTTACCACAGTTTGTGATCCACCACCCACTACATAGAAGATTGTGGGTTGAAGTGTGGACACGAATGCAAAGTTAGTACCTGTAAACTGGTTACCGGTTTGGCCCCATCCTGCTCTGATCTTCACATCATCAATGATTGCGCTTTTAGGAAAAAATGATTCCTGGCTAAGGCGCCATCCTGCAGAAAATGAAGGGAAGGCTTGAGAGCGATTTTCTTTCGAGAATCGTGAAGAAAGATCATTTCTTATGTTGAATGTGAATAAGTATTTGTCGTTGTACGAATAGTTTACTCGGCCCAGATATCCGCGCAAAGCCCAATGATCAGCTTCATTGGCGGCACCAACCTGAACACCAGTAGAAGCAAACTTGATAGCCGGGTTGAAAAGGCTATTTCCTTGCACCCTGAGTTTATCATATTGGAAATTAGTTTCTTCATGACCAGCCAGGAAGGTGAAATTATGCTTGCCAAATGCCTTTATATAGGTAAGTGTTTGGTTAAAGTTTGTAGTTCGTTCAATGGGTCTTTCCTGCACCAGAAAAGATGATTTAGAAAATCCATTGAAATCAAGATCGCCTGCGAAATAATCGCCAACACCCACATTGTAATCAACTCCGCCTGAAATTCTGTATTTAAGTCCATCCAGAATCTCCAGTTCACCATATACGTTAGCCAGAACCTTGTTACTCGCCACAGTGGTATAAACAAAATTAGGATCGGTGCGCATCAAAAAGTTTGAACTATTGCCACCAGTACCTCTATTGGCTACCGTCTCGGCATTGTAACCACCGGGTCCATTAGGGTCATACACTTTAAAAAAGGGTTGGTTCTGTGCGGAGCGTGCTCCCGCATAAGTAGCTTCTTCAGGCTGAACAGACCTGTCAAAAGAACTTAATAGTATAGACTCTCCGATTTTAATACGCTTTCCAACTTTGATATCTGAATTCGCCTTAAGTGAGTAACGTTTGAAACTCTGACCTGATTCCAGACCTTGTTGATCCATGTAACCTACACCGACAAAATAATTGGCAGTGGCGCTTCCACCATTAATGCCAATGTTGTGATTTTGTACTTTAGAAGTTCTGAATACCTGATCTTGCCAGTTTACGTCAGGTTGCCCTGCAAATTGACTAAAGTTGCGGCCAAGTTGATTTTGAATATCAATATATTGAGCTGTATTTAAAACATCCAGTTTTTTCCAGGCTGTTCCGGCACCTAAGTATCCATCATACGTCAATTGTGCTTTCCCTTCTTTACCTCTTTTAGTAGTAACGATAATAACACCATTGGCAGCACGCGCTCCATAAATTGCGGCAGCAGAGGCATCTTTTAACACATCAATTGATTCAATATCGGAAGGGTTAATACCAGCCAATGGATTTGATTCTGTTGTGGAAGAAGTATTAACGGTAATATTTCCTGTCTGCACAATAGGTACACCGTCAATTACCCATAGCGGTGAATTGACACCTGCTGTTCCTACACCACGGATACGGACGTCAATCGGTGCACCCGGATCACCACTGCGGTTGGTAATCTGTACACCCGCTACACGACCTGCCAATAACTGATCAGGGCTGGTAATGGGCTTTGAGCCGATATCAATATCAGAAGCACGTAATGAACCTACTGCACCAGTTAAGTCAACTTTGCGTTGTGTACCGTAGCCAACCACGACTACTTCCTCCAATGCTTTGTAATCGGAAGCAAGAGAAATGTTTAGGGTTGTTTGATTACCCACTGTGGCTTCTTGTGTTTCGTAACCGATAAAGCTAAAAATCAGCGTGGCATTTGCTGAGACGGAAAGTTTAAACTCTCCATTGGCATCAGTGGTTGTGCCTTGGGTTGTTCCTTTCACGATGATATTAACCCCAGGAAGGTTTTCTTTGGTTTCATTGTCTGTGACTTTTCCCTTCACATCTCTGTCCTGCGCATTGGCGAGAAGAGAGAATGAAAAGAAGAGAAAAGTGCACACAATGTTTTTTGTAAATTTTACCATAGTTTAAGTTATTTTGTTTAGTATTTGGGTAGAAATTTTTTAATATTAATTAAATTACCCGTAGGCTGATGTGGATAAACCACTTATTTATCCACAATAATCAATGCAAACGTTTCACTAAGATTAAAACGTTTGTATCATCTGCCATTTATCATTAATCTTAATAGGTGAGTTTTATTAAACTTAGAAAGCACAGAACTTTTAATACATTCAATGTCTATGATGAATCAATCCGCGAACCAACGTCTTCTTTCACTTGATTTCATGCGAGGCCTTATCATGGTTTTGCTTATGCTCGAAAGCACGAGGCTGTATGATAACCTCTTTGAAGTAACCAAAGACTCCAATTTTGATTTTTTATTTATTCAATTCTTTCATCATGAATGGAACGGATTGCGTTTTTGGGATCTCATTCAACCAGGATTCATGTTTATGGCCGGCACCGCTATGGCTTATTCGCTGAATCGCCAGCAAGTAAACGGCATGAAGTGGAGTGAATCATTTTTAAAAATTTTAAGACGCTCAGGTTGGTTATTTTTCTTTGGTGTGTTGGATTATGCCGTGCGTCCGAGTGGACTATCATTCGAGTTGTGGGATGTGCTCACACAATTATCGGTCACCACATTAATTGCCTTTTTGATTTTCCGATGGTCATACACCAATCAGATTCTTTTTAGTTTCGGTTTACTACTCCTCACAGAAATCTTATATCGCTTTGTAAATGTGCCCGGGTTTGATCAACCATTTACAGATCAACACAATTTTGGCAACTACGTTGATCTTTTGCTAATGAACAAAATAAACAGCGGTGGTTGGGTTGCGATTAATTGTATCCCTACCGCAGCACATACCATTTGGGGGGTTTTGGCTGGCAAACTTCTGCTTTCTGATAGATCAGGAACGGAAAAGATAAAATGGCTTGTGATCGGTGGTGTTGCCGGATTGATTATCGGGTTTGCAATGGATGCAACCATCACGCCCATCATCAAAAGAATTGCCACCAGTTCATTTACGCTCGCCTCTGGCGGATGGTGCCTTCTGGCACTGGCGCTGTTCTATTGGTGGATTGACATCAAGGACCATAAAAAGCGCCTCAACTTTTTTGTCATCGTTGGAATGAATTCATTATTCATTTACCTCTTCTTTGAAATTGTAGCCAGCCGGTGGTTTAATGATTATATCGGAGCCATTACAAATGGGCTTATGGGAATGATCAACGTTCCTCATGCGCTAACGGCCATCATTACGTCACTAGTCATTTTTGCACTGGAGTGGAACTTGTGCCGGTTTCTTTATAGGAAAGGAATTTTCTTTAAGGTGTAATCAACGAGCGATAATCTTTTTCGCATTACCTGAATAGATTTTCTTCAGCACACTGTCTTTCAATCCAAACCCATGAAGAGCCCAATGATAACCGAACAATTCGGTTTCATAGAAGTGTTCATCGTTGGATTCCAGTATTCGGAAAGTGGTTGCGTACATGGATGGATCTACGCCCATGTCGGTGCCATATAAAAGTCTATCCTGATATTTTTCGAAAAATGCATTCATATAGCGTGGGATGGGAGCCGTTTCACCAAAGCGTGCAGCAAAATCAGCATACAGATTAGGAAATTTCTGAAGCATGCTTCCCAGCATTTCAAGATCATATTCGCAGTTAGCTAAATGACATGCGATGATGGTTGTTTTTGGATTATCGCGTACTACATTCTCCAATGTTTTGATTAATTGTCCATGGTTTAATATTCCTTTTTTAGTGAGATCAATTCTCCACGTGTAGGCATTCATGAGCCCATCATTGGTAGAGTCCATCGGAAGATACATCCAATATGGATCAGCCACGTGAATGTTTACGGGAAGTTTTAACGCTGCACATTTCTCAAACAAAGGTTTCATTTGCGGGTCATCGAAATGCAATCCGTAACCCGGCACCGGATATGAATTTAATTCTCCCATTCCTTTATCGCCCAGTTCGCCTACTCCTTTTGCACCAACTTTAAAACAGCGCTCTAATTCTTTTACAGCATGGTCGATCCATCCTGGTTTTGGATAGCCAGTATAATCAAAGCCGCACCACACTTCAAAGCGATTTCCGTATTGGGCATACCTGGCATACACGCTATCAAACTTTGCTCCTGTGAATTGCGTCATCACGATGGTCTTCTCGACACCTACAGCATCCATGGTTTTTACCCACTGAGCTAGCTCTGCTTCCGTGTTTGCATAGGCGTGTGAATGCATATCAATCACTGGGTATTTAGCCTTAGGAATGTTTGAAATTGGAATTTTATAAATTGATTTTGGGCGGTAGTCCTTCAGCTTAATTTCATTGACCTGCTGAGCTACACATTTAATCTGTGCGCTGATCACCAACAAAAGGAAGATGATTATTGAAATGTTGTGTTTCATGGTGAATAGGTTAGCCGATCCATTTCTTTGATGTATGACCGGTCTCCATAAACACATGAGATCGGACTTTTAATTCGTCCTTAATAATATCTTTCAATACGGAAGTCTTCTCTTCCAGTTGTTTCAACAGGCAGATCTGATTTCCGGCACGCACTAAGTTGTTATCTTCATAATTGACTTCGTAATACGAATCGTTGTTGCAATAGTCGGCCAGAAAGCGAATGGCTTGCATATAGATAATAAACTGACCAGAATAGAGAATAAGATCATGCTCGGCTTCGGTTAGTTCATCGCCCATGCTGCTCACATAACCATGCACAATGCCACGGAAAAAATCATCCCGTATTTCAATCTTCGAAAAATCATTTTCTTCTTCGTTGGCCGGAGATAGATAGGTGCGCATCATATCGCCTACATCGCTGATAAAGTATCCCGGCATCACGGTATCCAAATCAATGATGGCGATTCCTTTTCCGGCATGATCAAATAATACATTACTGATTTTAGTGTCATGATGCATGACTCGCTTTTTTACGTCACTATTCGAATGTATTTTCTCAAAGGCATTGAGGATGTAGGTGTATTTTTTAAGATCGTCAATTAGTTGCTTAGCAATTCTTATTCGGCTAGTGTTTCCATGCTTCAATGCATCTTCATATTGTTCATAGCGCAACGACAGGTTATGAAAATTGGGGATGGTAGTGTGTAACCGAGTGGCATCAAAGCCTGATACCAGGCGGCTGAATTTTCCAAACTGAAATGCCGCTTCAAAAGCCTGATCGGGTGAGGATACTACATTGATGGTGCGCGATCCTTCAATAAATGGAAACAGTCTGAAATATCCCCCCTGCGCATGGTGTACCATTTCTTCTTGCCTTAGATTTTTGATGGGAGACACAAAGAGATAATCTGGGCTATTCTTTTTCAAATAGTCATCAATCATCCGGATGTTTTCAGCAATCTGATTGGGTTTTTTGAAAACATGATCATTTATCCGTTGAAGAATATAGGCCTTATCGCCACACGTAATTTTCCAGGTCTTGTTAATGAGTCCGCTTACTAAGGGATCTGCCTTGCATTGTTTAAGTTTAATTCCGTATTCGTTGAGAATCGTTGCGATCATTTTGATAGATAAATTAATCAGTATTCATATTAACTAAACCGGGTATGAATAAACAACCGTGGCTCGAGTATTATTTTTTGAAAGGGTCCTTGTGCTCTTTCACCTTTAACTGTATTCAGAATCTCTAACAACAATTCAGTAGCCCGTTGCCCTTGCCTGTAGGGAAACTGTTCGACTGAAGCGAGTGGAGGATTTTCCATGTAATTGTACACCGGTAGATTCGAAAAGCTCACAAAGCTAATATCCTTATTGATTCGTATGTTCATTTTGCTGGCATATTGCATGGCATCCAGAGCAACATAATCATTAAATGCAATCACCGCGGTTGGTCCCGCTTTCAGCGAAAGCAAATTCTGCATAGCATAATGGGTTGATTCTTTTGATAAGTCAGAATGGACTACATATTGCGGGTTGAATGCTATGTTCAATAATTTTAAGGACGAGTGATAGCCGGCCATGCGTTCGCGATTGGCTAACAAATCCCTGGGACCACTGATGTAAGCAATTCGGGTGTGTCCTTTCTTCGACAGAAACTCAACCGCCTCATTCATCCCGGCTTCAAGTTTACAGGTTACTGAATGGATATCGCTTGTTTCCGGAGCACAATCAAAGAAAACCACGGGGATATCATATTTTCTCAGTGCTTCGAAATGAGAAAAGTCTTTCGTGTTTTTAGCAATTGAAATAAGGAGACCATCTACACGATGGTTTTTCATGGCCTCTACAATTTTCTTCTCACGATTGGTATCATCGTGCGACTGCCCCATCAATACATTGTAGTTATGCTCGCTGGCAAAATCTTCAATACCACTTATCGCTTGCGAAAAAAAAGCCTCAGTCAAATGAGGAAGAATAACACCTAGTGTGAGTGTTTTTCCAGATTGAAGAAACATAGCCGTTTGGTTTGGCTCATACTCCAATTCTGCAGCCACTTCTTTAACACGCTTTATCGTGGCAGGACTGATATTCCTACTATCGTGTAGAGCACGCGATACTGTTGACGCTGACAGGTTCAGCATCTTCGCTATTTCTTTTATGGTAGGGGCTCTTTTTTTCACGTATGATTTAAATGTGAGATCATGGTTTTAAAACGATGATGTTCGAGCTTCTTTGACCAGTTTGTGAATGTAACGGACTGTAAACATAAAACCACCTTTTCAAATATCCTTTTCTTATTTGCAACTATTTAAGCCTTATCGATGGCGTTGGCTACACGGTTTGCAGATCGGGTGGCAGCTTCTGTTCCCCAATTCAGATTGTCGGCATAAGCTCCGGCAAAGTGAATGCGCCCGATTGGTTGCATCAGGTTTGGCCAGAATTTATGAAGTTGCCCAATAGGAAATGGTCGTCTTTCGCACATAGGTGAAAAGGAATCTTTCGTCCAGTCTTTACCCAACGCTTGTTCTATTGTGTCCCCTTTGCCAGGATACAGTTCGCGAAAAACGGCTAGAGCACGCTGAGGAGAAATTCCACCGGCACCGGTTCCTAATACGATAACCCGGTGTGTGTCTACCTCTTCGGCTGATTGCCACACACTCCAAAGATCGGGATGATCAAGTTCCAGGTTAATGCTAAGTCCATCCGCTTCCCAAAATTTAGAACTGGCTTGAAAAACAAATCGTTGATAGGAATCATACTCAATGGTGTCGCAGAGGTACTGCTTTTCGGGGGGCAACACCGGATCGAACTGTACGTTTTTCAACGCTGGCAACGGAATACAGTTCACAAAAAAATCGGCAGTGAGTTCATGCTGTGTATTATTTTGTTTGTAAGTAACCGTTACACCCTTATCGTTATGCCGGATTAATTGAATGGCACTGTTCAATTGTACTCGTGCACCTAACCTTTTTGCAAAAGCATTTGGCAACATCTGATTACCCCCCTTTAGCCTGAAAACTTCTGGAGGGCCCTCAGGGACACCACGCATTTTTAAAATGGCCGACATCCAAAGTTCAAACAGGGCCGATGAGTTATTTCCCCCCAGCATGTCAAGTGCTGCTGGTGATGCACCTTCTTTCTTATAAATGTCAGACATCGGGATGTTATCCATCTCATCGTAACCAACATTAAAAGGCTGATATTCATCTTTGAATTTATCGAGGTATGGTGCCACAAATAGTGACTTCAGACTCCACCACGGGTTTTTAGAGAGAAATTTTACTTCTCTGTCGTTGAATCCAAACCCTTTTAATAGGGCAGGCTCGTTGAGCATTTTCTCTGAATAAAATTTTCCGTTGATCCTGCGCAGCACATTCTTTCTGCGAGGATATGGAAGTGCCGTAAGCCCAAACTCTTTAATATAACCCCAATACAAGTCATATCCGGGTTTGGTGATGTGCTCCTGGCCGAAATCACCATATAGTTCGTCCGACAAACCATCATGCACGGTAAACACGTGTCCTCCATGTCGGCCTGAGGCTTCGAGCAGAGTTACATCGTGTCCTTTTTTCATTAGCTCATAGGCGGTGCACAATCCACCTATCCCGCCACCCCCGACAATTACTTTTTTTGGCGAAGAAGAAACGAGTGGAGTTTCATTGTTCTCTTTTTGTTCAATTGGTTTTCCTGAAACTTCAAGATCAACGAGTGATGTGCCAAGACCAGCTAACATAGAATGTTTTATAAAATCTCTTCGTTTTAAATTGCTCATAAGTGTGGAGGTTGTGAATGTGTAATGTGAAGTATTAACAATGATAGTTCTTTCACGCCTGATTTTATCAACAAAAGACAAGCGAAACGTTTGCATAACCTGTCTTGCCTTGTTGGGGGCTAAGAACTAACCCAAAATACGGACGATCACAAAAAAGAGAAGCGCGAGATTGCTCTCACGCTTCAGATTAAACAACCGATAACCCTAAACCTATTTTAGTTTAACCCGCGCAAACCAAAGTTCTTTTCCTGGTTTGTCAGCTCCAAAGAACACTAACGTTTCCCCCTTGTCTGTTTCTAATGTTGGGTAATTTGGATTGAGGTAATATCCTGCTCCTTTACCGAATGTAACCAGATCCGTCATAGTAGCACACTACCTGGTGTAATTCGACCAATACGTGGATACGTGAGTAATTTGCCTTCACGCATGCCTTTAATTTCTTGCAATATCCAATACAAGTTTCCATCAGTACCTTCGATTAATTGCTGAGGACAAGCATACGTGGTGGTCAATTGACTAACCACTTTATAGGTGATATGATATTGGGTGCTGGTTTCAATGGTAACGCCAGCTTCTTTGGTATCAAGTCCATACTGTGCTTTCAGCTTTCCGGTGGTGTCGAAATGAAATCCAAGCACATCTTCAAATTGCTTGATCTGACCCTCTTTGTTCTTGTCATAGTTTTGGCCTAGTACATAGAGATCTCCATTAGTACCAAATTTATATGACCTCACCGCAAACTCTTGTCCATTGTAGTCGGGAGTCTTTTTCTGATTAGGTGGAAATTGTTGCTTTGCTTTAAATTCGTCAAGACTTGTTTCTGTGATATAAGCAAGTTTGCCACCGGATGCTTTTAACAATTGGACGGCTTTATATTTTACTTCACCATTTTGATTTCCGAACCCTGGTTTTACTCCTTCATTAAAATATTTATCACCATTATCAAAAGTGAGCACTTCATCAATTCTCCAGTAACTGGCAGGGCTTTCGAAACTGAATCGCTCGGTGATTTTACAATCAGCGTTAACCGCGATGTAGGTGTAATTATTATTGTTAGGATCGGCTTTCTTTTTGCCCATGGCATTGGAGGGAGCAAAAACAAATACAAGACCTTCAACACCTGTGGTTTCCGGGTTATCAAAATCGGGTACTTCCATAGTGCGTGCAAAAGCAAAAGCTTGCGTATATGGAAAATCAAAATCAAGAGTCTTTACTAAATCAAGATCCTTATTAAATTTTAAAAGCCGGATGGCTCCGACATCTTGGTTTCCTTTGGCACTCATTTTTGGTTTAACGGTAACTAAAATGTAAAGGTCTCCATTAAGGTCGTCCTCCGCAGAAGTGAGTGCGGTATAGGTATTACCATCGTCAGTTTTTGGTTTTACTTTTTCCAAGATGTCGGTCTTGCTGGTATAGCCACCCAATAACCATTTATAGATGTTCGTAATTCTTTTCTTTTTTAATACCAATGTGCCCATCATATTATTTTCCATGGTGTTTCCTTCGGTAACATAGGTTTCTCCTTTGTATCGAAACCACTTGAATTTCTTTTTCATTTTTTCCGCTTCTTCTTCAAACTCACCGTCTTTGATGAAATTGAAATCGGTGTCAAATACATATTGTTCGTATTTGAATGTGTTTTTCTTTTGGCCTGTAAAGTACGTGAGCGTATAGGTCTTGGCTTCTTTGTCATAATCCAGACTGGAAAGCTCACCTCTTTTTGAGGCTCTGGATATCGTATATGTCTTTTCAATTTCCAGTTGCTGGGCTAGTGCAGATGACAAAGTGATGAGCATCATCAGGATCACCGGGCCATAGAGTTTCTTTTGCATCTTATTTTGATTAAAAAGTTTAAATCAAAATTGATCTACATGGCAAGAAACCACAATACCAGCAGGAAGGTATTTACTATCCGTACCGGCACGGATAAAATAAAAAAGCCTGAACAGGTCAGGCTTTTTGAATGTAAGGTTAAAAGATCTTTAAGTCAGCATTCCTCCATCCACCTGAATCACTTGTCCGGTGATGTAGGATGACATATCTGATGCAAGGAAAACACATGCATCGGCAACATCTTCTGGTTTGCCACCGCGCTTCAATGGAATAGCATCGCGCCAGCTTTGTACCGTTTTTTCATCAAGTTTTCCAGTCATTTCCGTTTCGATGAAACCTGGAGCGATAGCATTGGAACGAATGCCGCGCGATCCTAATTCAAGTGCTACTGATTTGGTGAATCCAATAATGCCCGCTTTTGATGCTGCATAGTTGGCCTGACCGGCATTGCCTTTCAATCCAACCACAGAAGTCATATTAATAATAGAGCCGCCTCTTTGTTTCATCATGGGCTTGGTAGCTGCCTTCACGGTATTGAAACATGATTTCAAATTCACGTTCATGATTTTATCCCACATTTCTTCGGTCATGCGAAGCAGCAGGTTGTCCATCGTGATGCCTGCATTGTTAATCAGAATATCAATCGAACCAAAATCGATCACTACATCATTAATGAGTTTATCAGCCTGTGCAAAATCGGAAGCATCTGAGCGATAGCCTTTTGTTTTCACACCTTTGGACGCAAGTTCTGCTTCCAGCGCCTGACCTTGCTCTACACTGGAAAGATAAGTGAATGCGACATTGGCGCCCTGTTCTGCATAGCGAATGGCAATGGCCCGGCCGATTCCTTTCGAAGCCCCGGTAACGAGGGCATTTTTACCTTGAAGTAGTTTCATTCGGATGAAAATTTAGAATAATGAGGCCTCAAAGGTGTGGATTTTCAAAGCCTTTTCAAAAAGGACATTCAAGCGGAATTACGCTTCTGAAATCTTCCTAAATGAATTCATAGCCTTATATTTGGGCCAAATTTTAAAGATTATATCTATGGCTAATTATGATTTGATTGTCATTGGCAGTGGTCCGGGTGGATATGTAGCCGCTATTCGGGCTTCCCAACTGGGCATGAAGGTGGGTGTAGTGGAGAAAGCCGAACTGGGTGGTATCTGCCTTAACTGGGGTTGCATTCCTACCAAAGCATTGTTAAAGAGTGCCTATGTGTTTGAATACATCAAGCATGCCAGTGATTATGGAATCAATGTGAAAGATTCCTCGGCCGATTTTGCTGTTATTATAAAGCGTAGCCGAGATGTGGCTGCCGGCATGAGCAAAGGCGTGCAGTTTCTTTTCAAGAAAAATAAAATCGAACAGATTGTCGGTTTCGGCAAGCTGAAAAAAGGAAATAAAGTGGAGGTGACTGACGCTGCCGGAAAGAAAACCGACTACGAAGCGAAGCACATCATCCTGGCAACAGGCGGTCGCTCACGCGAGCTTCCTGCATTGCCCATCGATGGAAAGAAAATCGTTGGCTATCGCGATGCCATGGTATTGCCACAGCAACCTAAGAAAATGTTGGTGGTGGGATCTGGTGCTATTGGTGTTGAGTTTGCTTATTTCTATAGCACACTGGGCACGGAGGTAACGGTGGTTGAATTCCTTACTCGCATTGTGCCGGTAGAGGACGAGGAAGTTTCCAAGCAATTGGAAAGATCATTCAAGAAAGCGGGCATTACGATTCACACTAACTCTGAAGTGACCAAAGTAGATACATCAGGTGAAGGATGCGTTGCCACGGTGAAGACACCAACCGGTGAAATTAAACTGGAGGCTGATGTCGTTCTTTCCGCTGTAGGTGTTTCCACGAATCTTGAAGGACTTGGTCTTGAAGAAGCAGGGGTAAAGACTGAAAAAGGAAAGGTGATTGTTGATGATTATTACAAAACCAATATTCCGAATGTATACGCGATTGGTGATATTGTAAAAGGTCAGGCACTGGCTCACGTTGCTTCTGCAGAAGGAATCATTTGCGTGGAGAAAATAGCTGGTCATCATCCACAACCATTGGATTATAATAACATTCCGGGCTGTACTTATTGCTCACCAGAAATCGCTTCAGTGGGTTATACTGAAGAGGCAGCTAAGAAAGCGGGTTATCAGATTAAAGTAGGTAAGTTTCCATTCTCAGCATCAGGCAAAGCGAAAGCAGCTGGTGCTTCAGATGGTTTTGTGAAGTTGATCTTTGATGCAAAATACGGGGAGGTTTTAGGAGCCCACATGATCGGAGCTAATGTGACGGAGATGATTGCTGAGATTGTTGCAGCTCGCAAATTGGAAACCACGGGTCATGAAATTATCAAGACGGTTCATCCTCACCCAACCATGAGTGAAGCTATTATGGAGGCAGCGGCTGCCGCTTACGGTGAGGTAATTCACTTATGATAGTATCGAATACTTTTAAATTGAATAACGGAGGGTTTATATCCCTCCGTTATCATTTAGGGTACACTACCCGAAGATCATCACGAGTTTGTAAAATGACTTCAGTCAGGTAGAATCTATCCAAAAATCCTTAGTTTTAAGCCTTCATCAAAAATGGATTACCTCGCTTATCATGTGGACTAAAACTGCGCAGTTTATCATCAAGTTTAGATTACCGCTTACGGTTGTCATTGCACTTATCACCGTGGTGATGGGCTACTATGCTTCGAAGGTGGAGATGAGTTATGATTTTATGCGCACCGTGCCTCCCAAAGATCCTGAAATGGTGTTCTTGAATAAGTTCAAGGCGCAGTTTGGCGAAGACGGAAACATGATGGCGATAGGGTTCAAAGACAGTGCTATCTACCAACTCGAAATTTTTAAAAGGCTCAAGCAGTTTAGTAATGATGTAAAAAAAATAGATGGCGTAAACGAAGTCTTATCATTACCGCTGATGCGGATTATCCTAAAGGATACCGTACAAAAGAAATTCTATCTCGATCCTCTGTTTCCGGATGAGATCAACTCGCAACAACAGCTTGATAGTTTGCTGGCGATTGCACGAGATCAGAAATTCTACATGGGTCAATTAGTCAATGTTGACAACGGAGCAACACTTGTATTAGCTCCCATGAATAAGGAGTATGCCAACTCAGCCAAACGGCTTGATGTAACTAATGCGTTGATTAAAATCGGAACCGAATTCAGCGAGCAAACGGGGATAAAGATTCATTATGCCGGTCTGCCATTTGTACGTTCGGTGATGGCCTTTCAGGTGCGTAAGGAACTTTCATTTTTCCTGTATCTCTCTGCCATCGTTACAGGGGTGATCATGTTGTTATTCTTCCGGTCGATCAGGGCCGTTATTTTTTCCATGATCATGATTGGCGTGGTGGTGGTCTGGACGATTGGTACGATAGCGTTGTTAGGTTTTAAAATCAGTTTGCTAAGCGGATTGATTCCTCCGGTCATTGTAACCATTGGCATCACCAATGCAATTTATCTACTCAACAAGTATCACCTCGAGTATGTGAATCGCAAAAATAAATTTGAAGCAATTGAGGCGGTAGTGAAGAAGATGGGTTTGGCTACATTCCTCACCAACCTCACTGTTGCTATCGGTTTCCTGACTTTACTATCAACCGACATTACCATTTTGCGCGAGTTTGGTATTGTAGCCGGTATCAACATCATCTCGCTATTTGTTGTTAGCCTGGTGATGATCCCCGGTATTTTATCATGGATGCCTGAACCTACTGCCAAGCATTTGCAGCATTTGAATTTCAAAATACTAGGTGGATTTGTTAAGATGATCGATTTGTTGGTTCATCGTCATCGCATGGCCATCTATGCCGCTACGATTGCCATTACGGTTATTGCCATATTTGGAATGATGCGGCTATATTCGGTTTCCTACATGGTGGATGATATTCCGGAAGAAAGCGATATTAAAAAAGACCTGAAATTTGTGGAGGAGAATTTCAATGGTATTATGCCACTGGAGATTGAGATTGACCTGAAGACGAAAAAAAAGAAGCCTCTTCAAAGTCTAAAGATTGCACGCACCATTGAATCATTTGAGTCTTCACTCGATTCGATCACCGTAACTTCTCGCCCGATTTCCATATTGAGTTTTATCAAAGCTTCGCGCCAGGCGTACTATAGAAACAATCCTGAGTGGTATGGTCTTCCCAGTTCGGATATGGAAGCCAAGTATGTGTTGGGTTACCTGAAAGGACAATCAGACAACAGTGGATTATTCAATTCGTTTGTAGATTCAACCTATAGCAAAATGCGAATTTCCCTGCAAATGGTTGATATTGGATCTGTCAAAATGGACTCGCTGGTAAACCAGGTGATTCAGCCTAAAGCAGATAGGCTGGTCGCAGAACTTAAAAAGACCTTGCATTCAGAAAGCGATTCAGTAACCGTTACCGTTACGGGCTCTTCTAAAATTTTTATTAAGGGCAATAAGTTTTTAATAGCAAACCTCACCGAGAGTTTAGTCTTGGCCTGTATACTCATTACGCTATCAATGGCCATCTTGTTTGCTAATGCGCGTATGATTTTGATTTCATTAATACCGAACCTGATTGCGCTGATGATCACTGCTGGGCTGATGGGATATTTCAACATTCCACTCAAAGCCAGCACGGCATTGATCTTCAGTATTACATTCGGTATCTCTGTCGATAACTCCATCCGCTTCCTAGCGAAGTATCGACAAGAGTTATTGGCAACTGGTTTTTTTGTTCCTCGTTCTGTGAGCGAAAGCATTTTGGAAACAGGCAAGAGCATCGTATACACTTCGGTCGTATTGTTTGCCGGATTTATCATTTTCGCTTTTTCTGATTTTGGAGGAACGGTTGCTTTGGGGTTACTAACCTCAACAACGCTGATCATCTCTATGTTTACCAACCTGATTTTGCTGCCTGCGCTGATCATGACGTTTGATAAACCCAAGAAGTCGAAGGAGCACCTTCCTATCGATGACTTTGATTCCAGTTTTATTGGTGAACAGGAAGATGAAGAGATTGATTTGGGTAAAATCAGGATTCACGACCGGAAAGGATCTTCGGAATAAGCTTCAAGACACGAGTTTTTAGCTATGAGAAGCTCCTCGTTGCTGTTAACTCACAGCTTTACTCTCCGCACCCACCTCAATTTCCTGCTGTCCAATGGACAAAAAACCCTAAATTGCGGCCTTTATTTTTACAAGAAGTGAGCAAATACAGAGAATTTAAGGAATTGAACCTGGCCCAGGTGGCTTCTGAAATTTTAGCGTTCTGGAAACAGGAACGGATTTTTGAAAAATCGGTGACCAATCGTGAGGGATCGCCATCATTTACTTTTTACGAAGGTCCGCCTTCTGCCAATGGAACTCCGGGTATTCACCACGTGATGGCACGTACGGTAAAAGATATTTTCTGCCGTTTCAAAACATTGCAAGGCTTTCAGGTAAACCGCAAGGGCGGATGGGATACCCATGGCCTTCCGGTGGAACTGCAGGTTGAAAAAGAACTGGGCATCACCAAAGATGATATCGGAAGAAAAATTTCTGTTGAAGATTACAATAAGAAGTGCCGCGAAACGGTAATGAAATACAAAGATCAGTGGGACGACCTCACCATGAAGATGGGCTACTGGGTAGATCTTGAAAAACCGTACATCACCTACGAAAAAGAATACATTGAATCACTGTGGTGGATATTAAAGCAGCTGTACGATAAGAAATTATTGTATAAAGGCTACACCATTCAGCCATATTCTCCTGCCGCAGGAACAGGATTAAGTTCGCACGAGTTGAACTTGCCGGGTTGCTATAAAGATGTGAAGGATACTTCGATCGTTGCTCAGTTTAACGTGACGAGAGATGCGAAGTCGGAGTTTTTGTTTAAGCAACCAAAAGGTGAAGTGTTCATCCTTGCCTGGACCACCACACCGTGGACGCTTCCATCCAATACAGCGCTTGCAGTTGGTGAACAAGTAAAATACGTCCAGGTAAATTCATATAATCAATACACACACAAGCCGGTGAGTATTGTATTGGCGAAAGATCTTGTTTCAAAATATTTTTCTGAGAAGAATAAAGAGTTGAAGCTGGAGGATTTCAAAGCAGGTGATAAGAACATTCCATTTGAAATTGTTCAAGAGTTTACCGGTAAAGGTCTTATCGGTATTCGTTACGAACAACTCATGCCTTACCTGCAACCCTTCTATGATGCAGACAAAGCATTTCAGGTAATAACCGGTGACTTCGTTACTACCGAAGACGGAACAGGCGTTGTGCATATATCTCCGACTTTTGGTGCGGATGACTTTCGAGCTGCCAAGCAAAACGGAATTCCTGCGCTGACCATCAAAGATGAATTGGATAATGAAGTCCCTACGGTTGACAGGAAAGGAAAATTCATATCGATCATTGGCGAGCGTCTTGCAGAAGGTGTGAAGAAGTTTGGAATCAAAACGCACAAGTTGCTTGGCGCGGATGATTTTTATGTGAAAAATTATACTAATGAAGATGAAAGCCATCCGGATTATAAAAACACGGATGTCATCGTCTCTATCATCTTGAAGGAAGAGAACAAAGCCTTCAAAGTAGAGAAGTACGAACACACCTATCCACATTGCTGGCGCACGGATAAGCCGGTATTGTATTATCCACTCGATAGTTGGTTTATCAAAACCACGTCATTGAAGGATAGAATGGTGGAATTAAACAAGACCATTAACTGGAAACCGGAATCTACCGGCAGTGGTCGCTTTGGCAACTGGTTGGAAAATCTTGTTGACTGGAATCTATCGCGCTCACGTTACTGGGGCACACCACTTCCTATCTGGCGATCAAAAGATGGCAAGGAAGAACTTTGCATTGGTTCTTTAGATCAGCTGAGAGCGGAGATTGAGAAAGCCAATATGTCTGGTATCCAGAATCCAGCATCTGCCATCGAGTTAAATGATTTACATCGACCATACGTAGATGAAATTGTTTTAGTGAGTGCAACAGGCCAACCGATGTATCGCGAAGCTGATTTGATTGACGTGTGGTTTGATTCTGGTGCCATGCCGTACGCTCAGTGGCATTATCCATTTGAGAATAAGGAAGTATTCGAAAAAAATTATCCTGCTGATTTTATTGCCGAAGGTGTTGACCAAACCCGTGGTTGGTTCTTCACGCTTCACGCGATTGCTGTTATGTTGAGCGAAAGCAGTGATGACATCAAAGCGGTAAATAAGAAAGTAGGTAACGGTGGAGTTTCATTCAAGAATGTAATCTCCAACGGACTGGTGCTCGACAAGAGCGGCAACAAGATGAGCAAGAGCAAAGGCAACGTGGTGAACCCATTTGAAACATTGAGCAAATACGGTCCTGATGCTGTGCGCTGGTACATGATGGAGAACGCACCGCCATGGGACAACCTTAAGTTTGACTTTGACGGCATTGGAGAAACACAACGCAGATTTTTTGGAACACTGAGTAACACGTATTCATTCTTTGTATTGTATGCCAACATCGATGGCTTCATAAAAGATGAAACGAATAATGTTCCACATCATAAACTGGCTCCGCTGGATAAGTGGATCATCACGAAAGAGCAATCCTTGATTGAAGAAGTTACTGCTGCATATAATGAGTACGAGCCCACGAAAGCAGCACGCGCTATTCAGGAGTTTGTGAACGATCATTTATCAAACTGGTATGTGCGCTTGAACAGAAAACGTTTCTGGCAACCTACTTCATCCGTATCGACCAAAGATGGCAGTGCATTGTCTGAAGATAAACGTGCCGCGTACGAAACCTTGTATGAGTGCCTGATGGTGACCGCTCAATTGATGGCACCTATCGCTCCATTCTACAGTGAGTGGTTGTATAAAAATCTTACGGACAATATCCGTGATCGCGCGAAGCAACTCAATACTCCGCTTCAGTACGAATCAATTCATCATACCTTATTGATCAAAGCAGATTCAAAGAGAAAAGATGAAGAGTTAGAAAAGTCGATGGATTATGCACAGCGCATTTGTTCGTTAGTGCATTCTATCCGAAAGAACAGTAAGATCAAAGTGCGCACGCCACTTCAAAAAATATTGCTTCCTGTGTTGGATGAAAAATTTTCGCAACTCGTTCGTAGTGTGGAGGCCATCATCAAAGCAGAAGTAAACGTAAAAGAGATTCAGTATATCGATGATACTTCAGGTTTGTTGGTGAAGAAAGTGAAACCCAACTTTGCCAAGCTGGGTAAGCAATACGGCCCGAAGATGAAAGAAGTATCGGCTGTGATTAATACATTCACTAAAGAAGATATTCAAGTCATTGAAAAGAGCGGAACGTTAACCAAAGGTGGATTTGAGATGGTATTGGACGATGTTCTTATTTCTTCTGAAGATATTCCAGGTTGGGCAGTAGCTTCTGAAAACGGATTGACCGTTGCGCTGGATATTACGCTTACCGATGAACTGAAGCGTGAAGGCGTGGCCCGTGATTTTGTAAATCGTATTCAGAACCTGCGTAAGGATATGGGCCTTCAGGTGTTGGATAAGATTGCGATTGAAGTGGAGAAAGATGGTGAAGCCATTACGGCCGCCCTCAACGAATACAAAGATTACATCAGCGCAGAGACACAAGCATTGTCGTTGGAGCTAAAGAGCAGCGTAGCTGACGCCACCGAAGTGGATATGGATGAGTTTGTGTTGAGGGTTAAAATCAAAATAAGTTAAATAGAGTTATTATTAACGGATGTCCTGCGCAGCGGGAATAAACTATGGGTTATATAAAATATTTTTTGATTGCGTTAGGCGTGATCTTCATCGATCAGGCTAGCAAGTTATTGGTGCATCACAACATGTATCTTCATCAGGAGATCAATGTGATCGGTGAATGGTTCAGGCTACATTACTTACTTAATCCAGGCATGGCCTTCGGCATTCGTTGGGAAAGCGAATTCGGAAAACTGGCACTCACGCTTTTTAGAATCGTAGCTATGTTCGGCATTTCCTATTACCTGATTACGATGGTGCGTAAAAAAGCGCACAACGGATTTCTCATTTGTTTGGGACTTATATTAGGTGGAGCGATCGGCAACGTAATCGACAGTACGTTTTATGGTGTGTTTTTGAATAACGCTCCGGTGGATTCACCCGCGCGATGGTTTCACGGCCAGGTGATTGACATGCTTTATTTTCCGTTATTTCATTTTCAGTGGCCCGATTGGGTTCCCTTGAAAGGTGGTGAGTATTTTGAGTTCTTCAGCCCGGTGTTCAATATTGCGGATTCATCTATCTTTATTGGTGTGGCAACAATACTGATATCACAAAGAAGATTTTTTGCTGATCAATTTGCAGAAACATCTGTGGAGGAGGTTTCCACATCCGCTATTCAGCATGAGCAAAGTGCTGAATCAGTAACAGAGTTGAATTCAGAAGAGACATTAACAACTGAAACTCCGATTCAAACTGAAGAGGAGAATAAGGCAGGGTCTGCTGCTGTAAGTTGAGAAGGTAATAAAGGTAATTATGCCAATGGGTTGTGAATATCCTTATATACTGCGATCTTTTGTCATATGAAGAAAGCTTCCGCTAAACGCATACCTAAAGAAATCCTCGATCTCGTTCGTGAACAACTGACAAGAACCGGTCATCATGAATCGGCAGGTACCGGTCGTTGGAGTTTCATTCACGGCCTTCAAAAGGCGGTGAAGGATTTTGTCAAGAATACTCCGGCACTGGACCCACAACTTTCTCTCAGCTATCCGCAAGGGCCATCCGAAGATTTATTGCGAAGAGCATTCAATTTGAAAACTCCTCCTGGGGCAACACAAACACTACGAAACTTGTTGGCTTTGTTTGCCACTAAAAATTCATGGGATTGGAATGCGTTGATCAACGAGCGCTTTCGCGAAAAGTACAAAAATCTATTAGATGCTGGTGAAGAGGATGAACTGGAAGAAGAGAGAACAAAGTCATTAGGAGCTGAGAACATGGATTCCTTTGCCACCAAGATTGCCAATGTGCTGTTTGAAAAATTATCGAATAAGGAAATTGATTTATTGAAAGAACAGCTCAAGGATGAGCGGCAGAAAGACACTTTTTCTGGTGAAGACATTGAAGGTTTATATGTTCCTTCAATAAACGATCCGCAGAAACCAGAATTTCCACCACGACCGTTTTATGAACCGAAATTCCCGGCATCAAACACGATTAAGCTTGACGTGCCGGGATTCACTAACGTGTGGTTGAAAGATGAAAGCACCAATCCAACAGGCACACATAAATCGCGCATGGCGTGGGAGGTTCTGATCAAAGCGAAGCGCTATCATATTAAAGAAGTTTCTATTATTTCTTCGGGCAGTGCGGCCGCAGCAATTCAGCACTTTTTTAATTTGTATAAAGTAAATACGAAACTAAAGGTGTTGATGGATTACAACATCAGCAAACAAATCAAAGACTCGCTGCGCAAAATGGGTTGCGAGATTTATGAAACAGATCTGAGCAAGCAATCACTTACCGGAAAAGATATCAAAGAACTCACCAATAACAAGGAAGGTATTGATATCACCTACCGCGAAATTCTGGATCGCTACAACGATAATTATTATGATTGGCTTTCGTATGAGGTGATGAACGAAAACCCTTCGTATTGTTTTGTTCCCTTTGGCACAGGCGATTTGTTTGTCAATATTTTGATTATTGCTGAGCGCGAGTTCAACAACCGCATCTATAAACACGATCCGCGTTTTTCTGGCGACATACAAAAAGTAAGCAAGTGTAATTTTTTAGGCGCCACCACGCACGATTCCAACTCGCGTATGGATAAACTTTTTTCCTACTATCTGCCATCGCTGGATGATTATCAGTTTTATATCAATTCACTCATTCAAAATCAACGCATCGGTAACCTTTCGGGAATTTTGGAAGTAGATGAAAATTTTGTAGAGGAGGCTTTAGAAATTATAAAGAAACATTCCATCCGAAGCGAGCCTTCCGGTGTGGCCGGTCTTGCCTTGCTACTTCAAATGAAGGATGAGCTTCCCAAAGATGAAAAGATGCTGATCATCAATACGGGATCAACCATCTATCCAATAGATGGTAATTAGACCATTAGTCGTGCTGGGAGAAGTTCCTGTAGTGCTTCATGGGAAATTATGCTCCTTGAAAATGAGAAATATTCTTTCAGTAATTGGGATTTTGGTAGCCGTTATTATTGTAATCCTCTTTTATCAATCGTAAGTCGATAGGTTACCACCGGTCTTTTTATCAATTTTGAGCCATTATAAATAGTATGGCTGAAAACCTGATCATCTCATCATCAAAAGATAAAGTTGCACGTTATCAGATGCTGGTTCCTCAGATTGAAGCGCTTACTTCGGGTGAGCCCGATCTGATCGCCAATCTCTCCAACATCGCAGCAGCACTTCGGCAATCGATGAATTTCTTTTGGGTGGGATTTTACATCGTAAAAAATAATGAATTGGTATTAGGTCCTTTTCAGGGATCGATCGCCTGCACACGCATTGCTTTTGGAAAAGGTGTTTGTGGTGCAAGCTGGAAAGAGAAGCAAACGATCATTGTGCCTAATGTTGATGAGTTTCCCGGTCACATTGCCTGTAGTTCCGATTCTAAATCTGAAATTGTTTTACCTGTCGTAAAAAATGGAGAAGTAGCACTCGTGCTGGATGTAGACAGTGATCAGCTCAACGACTTTGATGAAACCGATAAAGTATACTTAGCGCAGGTCATGAGCATGATTGAAAAAATGATTTAATCCCGAAAACGTTATTATGCCTTCCTCCGAATTTTATAAAAAGCGAGAACTTCAATTCAAACAAGAATGCGAATGTATTGAAAAAAAAATCAGACAATATTCCTGGAACCGTTTACTGCTCGCCCTGATCATGGGTATTTTTATTTATGCAGGATTTTCTGAACCCTATTTTTTCTGGATGTTGATTGCACCGCTGGGTGTCTTCATTGCACTGGTCAATCGTCAATCGTTGCATAAGGAAAAAAAGCAGTTGGCTAATTATCTGGAGCGTCTCAATCACATGGAAGGAAAAAACGTTCGTTTTGAGGCGACTGATTTTTCCGATGGCCGTCGCTTTGCCGATCCGCATCATTCCTATGGTCATGATCTTGATTTGTTTGGAACAGGTTCAGTATTTCAATATATCAATCGATGTTGTACGCAATTAGGTGAAGAGCGATTAGCACACGATTTAAAAATTCTTCCTTATAAAAAGGAAGAATTGCTGCAGCGCGAAGAAGCCGTGCGCGAATTAGGGGCGATGATAGACTTCCGTCAGCAAGTTTGGGCGGTGGGCAAACAGATCAATGATCTTTCGTTTGATCGATCCAGGTTGTTGATCTGGCTTTCTGAAAAACCATTTATTTACAAGAATAATGTTTACACGTTGATAAGGTGGATTCTTCCAGCGATCACGTTAAGTATTTTAGGAATTACGATCTATAATGGAAGCTATTTCCCATTATTATTCATGATGGCCATCATCCAGATTATCATAGCTGGATTTCAGGCTAGGCGAATCGGAGAATTTCAGCGAGTACTTAGCTCGGCTCGCGAAGTATTAAAGAACTATGCACGCATTTTTGAATTACTATCCCAACAGAAAGTTGAGTCGCCATTGATGAAGAAGCATCATAAGATTGCGGTGGACGCATTTGAAAAAGTGAAAGAGTTTTCTTCTTTAGTGAATGCGCTGGAGTCGCGCATGAATCCCATTGCCATACAATTTGGAAACGGTTTGTTTCTTTATGATTTCCACGCTGTGGCGAGATTAGAAAAGTGGCGTGAAGAAAACGCGAATGATTTGCCACACTGGCTGGAATCATTGAGTGAATGGGATGGATTGCTTTCGCTGGCTACGCTTCACTACAATTATCCTTACTATGCTTTTGCCGAAGTTAATGAACAACCGGTGTTGGAGAGTCGTGAAGTAGGTCATTTGTTAATTCCTGATGCAGTTCGTGTTAACAATGATTTTGATTTAGGTAAGCCTGCAAAAATTTATCTGATTACGGGAGCGAACATGGCTGGCAAGAGTACATTCCTGCGTTCGCTTGGTGTGAATTTTGTGTTGGGCAGAATTGGCTCACCCGTGTGTGCTACGAAATGGCGTATGCCTTTAATCGCCTTGCGATCCGGTATGCGCACGACCGATTCATTACAAGAACATCAATCGTATTTTTTTGCGGAGCTCAATCGTCTTCAATCCATCATGGAAGAACTTCGTTCGGGCAAGCCCATGTTTATTTTGCTGGATGAGATCCTGAAGGGAACAAATTCTACAGACAAGCAGCTTGGCTCACGCGAATTACTCAAACAATTAAAAGACATGAATGCGCTGGTCACATTGGCTACGCACGATATTGCTTTAGGCGATCTCGCAGAGCGATATCCGACCCAAATTGCCAATGCCTGTTTTGAGGGAAAGATTGAAAACGAACAATTAACATTCGATTATACACTCCACGCTGGGGTTGCTCAAAAGGCCAATGCTACTTTTTTGATGAGGAAGATGGGTATTATTCCCCCTGAAGCACTATAGTTGTTTACGCTTTTCTTAACTTGATTCCATATTCAAAAAAATCAGCCTATGAAAGCGGCCCTTTTAATCCTTTTCTTTTTACCTCTGCTGGTAACAGCTCAGATTGGTAACAAGCTGCAGCAAGGTAAAATTCATGGGATTTGGAAAAACTCACAATTTGGATATCAGATGACTCTCATGCTTAATCCGGATGGCAGTGGAGAGTTTGATGGAGAGATGATAAAATTTACTTCAGAGGGTACGAAGTTATCTATTATTGATCGAGGTCAAACCACGGTTTACACGTTTATTTTACAAGGTAATTCACTAACACTTTCCGGTGGCGATCTTGAGAAGGCGATCACATTTACAAGAGGCGGCACAGCGGAACAAGTAACTCAACAATCACCAGCGATTATAACCCATCCAACAACAAGAAAAGTAAATGATGGAAATGTTGGCGACCTAATCGGAGTTTGGTCTGGCAATGGCGAGACTATTGAATTTAAATCAAATGCGCAGTGCATATATCTTGGAAACACATTTCCTTATGAGGTATCACAAGGACATGTAATCCTGACAACAGGACAGGTCAAGGTCATGTTTGCTTATTCTATCCAGGGCAATCAATTGAATCTTACTGCCAACGGACGGCTAGTATCATACACGCGGGGAACTACCGTTTCGGGTGTTTCAGCAAATAGAAATACAGGAGGAGGCAATGGAGCACAGGAGTTGGTGGGCAAGTGGTGCTACATGAATAATTCGTTGAACAGTAGTACTAACCGATGTATCACACTCAATGCAGATGGTACTTACTCCTACAACAGTGAAAATTCGCGCACAGTCAATACGGCTGAACTCTATGGAGGTACTGCCTCGCAAGGCGGGGATCAAGGCACTTGGTATGTGCAGGGCGATCGGATTTATTACAACTCACAAACGCAGGGCCAGGGCTCTTATCGACTAGAAAAGAGAAATCATCCGAAGAATTCAGGAGATCCGATGATTGTATTAGATGGTGAGGCTTATGTTACCGCAACGCTTAAGGCACCATGGAGATAACACATCTTACTCTTACTAAAGACTAATCGAATTAATGATTACCTTCATCAACTCAAACTCATCTGATTATGCAAGAAAAACTTAATCGCAGAGACTGGTTTAAAACCTCACTCGCACTCACCGCTGGCCTTTCTGTAACACCAGCATTGGTACAAAACCTGATGGCTGCACCAGTGAGTGAAGCTGAGAGAGCTTTTCTGAAACAAGGAAAAACAACAGGCGCAAAAGTGAGATTGAATTCGAATGAGAATCCGTATGGGCCATCTGAAAAAGCAAAAAAGGCAGTGATGCAGGTTTTGACTGAGGGCAATCGATATGCATTTAATGAACTGGAAGACCTTAAAAAAATCATAGCACAAAAAGAAGGCGTGGATCCTTCTTTTATTTTAATAGGTGCGGGCTCAGGAGAGTTGCTATGCCAGACAGGTATTGCCTATGGATTGGAAGGAGGTAGAGTTTTATCGGCCTATCCTACATTTGGTTTGTTGATGAACTATGCGGAGGAAATGAATGCTGTATGGGACAAGGTTGATCTTAACGAAAAGCTTGAGTTTGATTATCAGAAATTATTGTCGTCAATTAAGAGTGACACCCGGCTGGTTTTCTCTTGTAATCCCAACAATCCTACCGGCACTGTGGTGGATTCTGCCATTGTAAAATCTTTCTGCGAAGAAGCTTCAAAGAAAACAATGGTGTATGCCGATGAAGCCTACATCGAATTCTTAGAACCTTCAGATCAAAAATCGATGGTGCAGTTAGTGCAACGCACACCCAATTTGATTGTATCAAAAACCTTCTCTAAGATTTATGGATTGGCGGGATTGCGCATTGGATACATCGTGGCCCATCCGGATGTGGTGAAAAAGGTAGGAAAATATGGGGATACCATTTCGGCAAGTCAAACGGCAATTGCAGCAGCAAAGGCCAGCCTGGGTGACGAAGATTTCATGAAAATGACACGTGATAAAAACACCATAGCCAGAAAAATATTTACCGACTATCTCGATCATAAAAAAGTATTCTACGGAAAATCGCGCACCAACGTGTTGTTGTTCCCGGCACCAAAAGAGGGTAAAACAATGTTAACCCAGCTTGAAGAGAAAGGATTTTTAATCCGCATCTGGGAATATCAGCAGAAGGAGTGGTGCCGTGTCAGCATCGGTACAGCCGAAGAGATGAAAGCCTTCGTCAAGGCCTTTGATGAAGTCATCGCATAAGGAAACTGGGTGCGTGAAAAGTTGACTTGCCTAATTACCTGATTGGATTTTTTAGTGCGCTCTTTGGCATTCTCATCGCATTAGATCAATGGCGTGATGCAAAAAATAATTAGGAAGATGCCCTAAACGCATTCGAAAAGATAAAACAGAAAATCCAAATCAATAAAAGTGGCAATGCATGAGGTTGTGAATGGGACCTTTAAATTACTTGGTGTTTTGTAGTCTGAACTCATCCTACACATCCATGATAAAATTGGGTACAGTAGCTCTGCTAGGGCTGCATTGGAAATTAATTTGAAAGTGTATCCTATACTCAGGATCGAAATTAACGAATCGGTATCATCTAATATAAATGCTTCTGTTACCATTCATTTGGGTAGGATATCTCATCCTACTTTGCATCCCTCAGCCTGGGAGTCAGCTAAAGCGACCGGAACTATAAATCACCTTGAATATGCAATAGTATTAACCATCTCGTATTTGTATAACATGGATCGTATCTTGGAATAGTTGCAGGAGATTCGAATATTGCTACGAAACTCGAATAAAATTGATTCTATGGCAGCGCTTCATAAGTTATTTGTAGTGTTAAGGTAGAGCTACCCGATCATTCAAAGGGAGCTTGCGAATTATGATGTTTTTGCAAGGATGATTCAAGATATGTGATAAAGAGTTCTGTGAAGGCTAATCAATGAACTTAACACAGAAATCCTTCTTCTTTTTTGCTTTTTTAATTCTATCTTAACTACACTAAACCGTTACCTAAACCTATGCTCAGGAGGATAATATTTGTGTTAAAGCGTTTTGCCTGGTTCAAACGATTTAATGCTAAAGTG
Organism: Bacteroidota bacterium; assembly: GCA_947470895.1. Taxonomy (GTDB): domain Bacteria; phylum Bacteroidota; class Bacteroidia; order Cytophagales; family Cyclobacteriaceae; genus ELB16-189. The sequence goes on along the minus strand of CANIVF010000013.1, from coordinate 23,362 downwards.
ACATACGAACTTTTGGCGAAGAATGTGCCTACCAAAGATTGGCACTTCATGAATTATGGATACGTGCCCATCGAATCCGAAAAATCGATAACATTACCAGCTGATATCAGTATTCAGAAATACCCATTACAGATGTATCACTACCTGGCTGCTAAAATTCCTTTGGAGGGAAAGCATTTGTTGGAAGTGGGAAGTGGACGGGGTGGTGGGGCTAAACACATCGCCAGTTTTTACAACCCAGCTTTTTATACCGCCATGGATCTGGCGCAGGGTGCTGTAGATCTTGCCAACCAGATTCACCTCTTACCCAATTTAAAATTTATTCAAGGTAATGCAGAATCAATACCGGTAAAATCGGATAGCGTAGATGTTGTTGTGAATGTGGAATCCTCTCATGCGTATGGATCAGTCGATAAATTTCTTAGTGAAGTAAAGCGTGTATTGAAGCCGGGTGGGTATTTGTTACTGGTTGACTTCAGAAGTGATAATACCATCCTTAATTTTAAGGATCAATTAAAAAACTCCGGTCTTGTTCTTTTACAGGAAGAAGATATTAGCAGGAATGTAATTAACTCCATTGAACTGGAAGATGAGCGTAAGACGGCACGGATCAAAGCACTAATACCTGCCCGATGGCAAAAACTCTTCTCGGAGTTTGCTGGAGTAGTAGGCTCGCGATTTTATCTTACGTTGAAAGACGGCTCTCGTTCTTATTGCCGATTTGTAATGCAGAAAAAAGGTTAGAGTTATTATCGGATGGCAATCTTCTCGGGAACGAGAATGGCGGAAGAAAAAACTTTACGCAATTTATTTAAATCCTGAAAAGCTTCGAGTTTGCTGTAATACTTGCCTACGGTAACCCTGAACTTTGGTTGTTGATATTGAAGATTGGCATTAAGGTCAGGGATGTTCGTTGACATTTTCTTCTTGATGTTCATTGCTTCTTCGCGATTTTGACCTGAATAGATTTGAATGGTATAGCCATCGACCGACCTCTTCATCAGATTAAAACTGTCGATGCTATCCAGCACGAAATCCACTTTTGTATTCACTGTTTTGGTAAACGAAACTTGTTTTGCTTCTTGTTTGACTGATGTAGTATTGGTTGTTGTGCGTGCGGAATCCACGGGTACGGTAACCCTCGGCCTGAGATCAGCTAGACTTTCATAGTAGGGCTTGTCATTCGTTTTCTGAGCAAAGCAACTCATTAACGAATGAATTAAAAGCACTGAAAGAACAATATGTTTACTAGTTATCATGGTTCAATTTACGAAAATCTTTTCTGTCCTCTAAAGAATTACGATCAGTTACCGTTATTAACCTTCAATAACAATACAACGACCAGCCTTAATATCTTCTTCTACTTTTTTATACTTCACATCTTTGAGCACCAGGCCATTGAGATATTGAACCGATACTTTATCATTTCGGCCAGCTATTTTTTCAGATTTCACAGGCATAATCTTTTCTTCTACTGGCCGTTCAGGTGCCTGTGGCTGCGAACCTCCGCCTTGTAATAAAGAGCGGGTTTCTTCCTTTTGTTCGCTAAGGCGCTGACGTTTTTGTGAACGCGCTTCCTGGACTTGTTCGGCTTCGCGCACAGGCACATCGGCTTTCATCAGGAAAGAAATGGTTTCTTCATTCACTTTTGCAATAAAGCGTTTGAATGCTTCAAAGCCTTCAAACTTATAAATCAAGAGAGGATCTTTTTGTTCATACACAGCATTCTGCACCGACTGCTTCAGATCATCCATGTCGCGCAAATGCTCTTTCCATTGCTGATCGATAATGGCCAGAGTGATCATTTTCTCCATCGACTTGATCAACTCATCATTCTTTGATTCAACACACTTCTTCAAATTAGCAGCCACACCAATTTGCTTTATACCATCGGTGAAGGGTACTAAAATATTTTCGATCGTTCCTCCGCGTGTTTTGAAGATGTCCATCACGATCGGGAATGACTTTTCGCCAGCGATTTTATTTTTATGCTGATAATGTTTCAATGCTTCTTCATAAAGACGTTGACTGATCACAGCCTGATCTTCTTTTGCAAATTCTTGGGGCGTGATCGTGAAATCGAAACCGAGAAGACTCAATGCATTGATCTTAAAGTTTTCAACCCCTTCACCGGCTTTGGCATTAGCCACCATATCATCGCAGGTGTCATACAACATAGTAAGAATGTCTAACTCAAGGCGTTCGCCAAATAGTGCATTTCTTCTGCGTTTGTAAATGACTTCGCGCTGAGAGTTCATGACGTTATCGTATTCCAGCAATCGCTTACGGATACCAAAGTTATTTTCCTCTACTTTTTTCTGGGCACGCTCGATAGAACTCGTTACCATAGAGTGAGAAATTACTTCTCCTTCTTTTAGTCCAAGCCTGTCCATGATGCGGGCAATACGCTCCGGCATAAACATGCGCATGAGGTTATCTTCCAGCGAAACATAAAATTGTGAAGTACCGGGATCACCCTGTCGACCTGCTCTACCGCGCAACTGACGGTCAACCCTACGAGATTCGTGGCGTTCTGTTCCAATGATGGCCAATCCTCCGGCAGCTCGGGATTCAGGTGTAAGTTTAATATCCGTTCCACGGCCAGCCATGTTGGTGGCAATGGTTACAGTACCTGGCTTTCCTGCTTCGGCAACCACTTCTGCTTCGCGCTGGTGTTGCTTGGCATTCAATACCTGGTGTTTAATTTTTTTTAACTGAAGCATGCGGCTCACCAACTCTGATATTTCCACGGAAGTGGTACCCACCAGCACAGGTCTGCCTTGCTGTGTAAGTTTCACTACTTCTTCAACAACGGCATTGAATTTCTCGCGGATGGTTTTATAAACAAGATCTTCCTGATCTTTTCGTGTAACGGGTCTGTTGGTAGGAATGACCACTACATCCAGTTTATAGATATCCCACAATTCTCCTGCTTCTGTTTCGGCAGTACCAGTCATACCGGCCAGCTTATGATACATGCGGAAATAGTTCTGCAGCGTGATGGTAGCATAGGTTTGTGTGGCATCTTCCACCTTCACATTTTCCTTGGCTTCAATGGCCTGATGTAATCCATCAGAATACCTGCGACCATCCAACACACGACCAGTTTGCTCATCAACGATTTTTACTTTTCCATCCACGAGAATGTATTCGGTATCTTTTTCAAACAGGGTGTATGCTTTGAGTAATTGATTTACACTGTGTATGCGTTGCGATTTGGTAGTGTAATCACGAATGAGAGCTTCTTTCTTTTGAAGGCGATCCTCATCGCTCAGGCTACCATCTTTTTCGATTTTAGTTAATTCGATTCCAATTTCAGGTAAGATGAAAAATTTAGGATCTTCTCCTTCTCCGGTAATCAGGTCAATTCCTTTTTCGGTAAGATCTACGCTGTTGTCTTTTTCTTCAATCACAAAATAGAGCGGAGCGTCTGCTTCTGGCATCATTTTTTTGTTGTCCTGCAGATAAAAGTTTTCCGTTTTCTGAAGAATGGATTTGTTACCCATCTCACTCAGCATTTTAATGAGTGGCTTATATTTTGGCATAGCCCGGTGCGCACGAAATAATGCGGTGCCACCATCTTTTTCATGGCCGTCAGCAATTAGCTTTTTAGCGTCATTCAGATATTGATTGATTAATTTCTTTTGCGCGTCTACTAATTTGTTTATGCGGGGTTTCAAATCATAAAACTCATGCTCATCACCACGAGGAACTGGTCCTGAAATAATCAAAGGCGTGCGCGCTTCATCAATCAACACACTATCTACCTCATCGACCATCGCATAATGATGACCGCGTTGCACGAGTTCTTCAGGATCGCGCGCCATGTTGTCGCGCAGGTAATCAAAACCAAATTCGTTGTTGGTACCATAAGTGATCTCGGCACGATAGGCATTTCTTCGCTCTACGGAATTGGGTTCATGCCTGTCAATACAGTCTACATTCAGACCATGAAATTGAAAAAGTGGTGCCATCCATTCACTATCGCGCTTGGCGAGGTAGTCGTTTACAGTTACAATGTGAACACCACGTTTTGCTAATGCATTTAAAAATGCAGGGAATGTAGCTACGAGAGTTTTACCTTCACCCGTAGCCATTTCGGTTACGTTGCCTTGATGCAGGGCGATACCACCAATGATCTGCACTTCGTAGTGCACCATATCCCACGTAATCAGGTTGCCTGCGGCCATCCAATGACGACTCCACTGCGCTTTATCCCCGTTAATTTTTACGTTTAAATTTTTTGCTGAGTGTATGATGTCGTGTTGGGTTGCCGTTACTTCCAGGTATTCATTTTCTTTAAACCGTCTGGCGGTTTCACGAACAACAGCAAATGCTTTGGGAAGCACTTCGATCAATACTACTTCAAGATCTTTGTTGCGCTGACTTTCCAGCTTATCGATTTCAGCAAAGATGGATTCCTTTTCATGTATGTCCAGGTCCGTCTCTTCGTTGATGCGTGTGTGGAGTCCGGCAATCTGAACATCAATTGGTTTTAATTGATCATTAATGAATTGCTGAATTTCGGCAGTCTTTTCCCTTAGCTGATCGTGAGAAAGGGAGGTGAGTTTTTCTCCTTCTTTTTTTGTGAGCTCCACCAGCGGCATCATTTTTTTGATGTCCTTGTCTGACTTGGTTCCGAAAATCTTTGAAATCAGTTTTAGCATATTCCTAATAAGTTTAACATCTAAGAGGGGGAAGCAGTAAGGATTATCAGTGGATTATATTTAAAACAACTGAAACACTTAAAACCTATTACTCAATAGCCCAATAAAGGGGATCAAATTTAAGGATTTCGGGGTGCAATTATAGTTCCAAGTCGCCCTCAAACACCATTTTGGCAGGACCAATGAGAAAAATATCGTGAAATGTGACTGGATGACCGCCAGACGGGCCGGAGTCGGTGGCTTTAAATTCTACCGACAGTTCGCCTCCTTTCACTTTTATCTGAATCGGAGAAGTGTATCCGTGGAAACTAGCTGCCAACGCTGCGGCTGTTACACCCGTTCCGCAGGAGAGCGTTTCATCCTCAACTCCACGTTCATAAGTGCGAACGGAAATGGTATTTTGATCAAGTAACTGAATGAAATTTGCATTGGTGCCAACGGGCACATACATTTCGGTGTAGCGGATCTTTCGTCCTTCCTCTACAACCGGATAGGAGTTTACATCTTTTACAAAACGCAAATGATGAGGCGAACCTGTGTTGATGAAATATTCGTCCCCCAATTTTTTCACTTCACGAACATCATTCATTTTCAGTCTTACGATATCCGTATTGAGTAATTCGGCTTCGTGAGACCCATCATAGGCATTGAATGTGGTGTTGGTTTTTAACAGGCCAAGTGTTGCTGCCATCAATACGGCAGCGCGACTACCGTTTCCACAAAGACTTTGAGAACCATCACTATTATAATATACCAGGTTGAAATCCACCGTTGGATGTTTTTCTATCAACATCAAGCCATCGGCACCTACTCCAAATCTTCGGTCGCATATTTTTTCAATTTGTTGTGTTGAAAATAAATATGCACTCGTGCGATTATCGATCACTACGAAGTCATTGCCGGTTGCCTGGTATTTATGGAAATGGATTTTCACTTTCTGGTCTTTGAGTCTGTAAAACTAACAGGAGATTGGAAATAAAAATTCAGCGAGTAATTCTGAATCAGGCAGTAAAGCCTTTTAGTTCAAATTATCGCGTTTGAACTTTGCATACGTTTCATTCTTAGGGTCTAAGGAGAGGGCTTTGTCAACATCGCGTTTTGCTTCACTTTTTCTATTGAGATTAAAATAGGCATTTCCTCGCCAATAATAAGCCTCTGTATAATCTGGCTTTACGGAAATAGCTTTGGTATAGTATTGTGTTGCTTGTTGATAATCTTTTAATACGAAAAGACTATGAGCAGTCATTATCAACATGTAAGAATTATTCGGATCTTTTTTGAGGTAGGAGACAAAATCCTCAAAAGCTTCCTGTGTATGCTCCAGATTATAGTTGCAAATTCCTCTATAGTATTTATACGTAGATACATCATCTAATGCCAGTTCTATGGCTTTGGCATAATCAATCCTTGCTTCTTTATACTTCAGCAACATATAATAGCAGTACGCCCGGCCTGCGAACGAATATCCATCATTTTTGTTCAGCTCCAACGATTTAGAAAAATCAATGATTGCTTCTTCGTAATGCTCAAGTGTTTGTTTTACATAGCCTCTCCAGTAGTGCATAATGGCTACATCCGGATTGAGTTCGATGGCCTTGTCAAAGTCAGGGAGGGTTTCACGGTAGGCTTCCAGATTATAATTCGTTAAGGCCCGATAATAAAATGCTTGTTCATTGTTTGGATTTAACTCAATGGCTTTGTCATAATCGGCAATTGCTTCTTTATATTTTTTTTGCGTGTATTTAGCGCTGGCTCTCCAATAGTAAGCTTCATCATAATTTGGATTTGCCTCCATGGCTTTCGTATACAACTCAATAGCTTTTACATAATTTTCTTCATTGTAGGCGGTATGGCCTTCATCTAATAATGCACTGGCTTTTTTTCGATTATCTTCAGTTACTTCATTAAAATCCCGTTTAACAACTGTGTTTTTAGTTTCTGCGTTGCTAGCTAACACTTCGGTTTTTACCAAAGCCCCTTTAGAAATATTGGCAGCAGCAAAATAAAAATCATCACCTGTTAGAGAGGTAGTCTCCCAAGGTACTTGAGCTCCTGCTGATTTTTCAGTGACCTCAGTACGAACTTTTTTAAAGACTTGTTCGATGGACAGTTTTGGATCACCCATGTATTTTAACAAGGCGCTTGTATATAATCCATTGGAGCCTGCGCCATCCGATGCTACCCGTCCCGGGGCAGTGGCATAGGCAATCAATGATCCTGTTGGTGCATCCATCATTGCCAAACCATTTCCGTTTGCACTGCGATGCCAACTTCTCTCAAAAGGATTGTTGCGGCAGGCATCCATGATAATCACATTTACTTTTACCTGTGCTGCATCCATGTAGGCCAGTACGCGATCAGCGGCTACGCAATCAAATTCAATTTGTTCCTCGGTTTGTAAGTCCGCTTCTATGGGAATCATGTAATTCATCCCTTTGTTTTGAATCCCATGGCCTGCATAATAAAACACTCCTACCTCATAACCCGTTAGCTTTTTCCCAAAAGTATTGATGGCCATTTTCATTTCCTTTTGAGTGACGTTTTGGTATTTCATTACTTCAAAGCCTACCGACTGAAGTGCTGTCGCAATAGCGGTTGCATCATTTACGGGGTTTGGTAGTGAACCACCATTTTGATAGTTGGAATTACCTATTACCAGTGCAAGCCTTTTTTGATAGGACTGAGCCCATAAAAAAGAGGGTATTAGTACAATTGCAATAAGGGCGCACTTTTTCATGTTTCTCGTCATTGAGCTGATAAAATTATCAGAAAGTAAACCGCGTATCCAAGAAGAATCAGGTGATTATTTCACCTCTTCATAATCGACATACTCACCACCCTTGATGTTGCCATTCTTTTTTTCTTTGGCATCGGAATTAACTGAATTTTGAGGTCTGCGGTCTGGTTGACGAAATTGTTGTGAAGCGGCACCTGCTTTGAAAAAGAATCCACCAATCTTAAAAATAAGATATGCGATGATTCCTAAAATAAGTAAGAATTTGAACATGTTATTGATGTAGTATGATCTTAACTGAAAAGCAAAGTTAATGGTTTCAAATTAATACAATCGGGATAAGAATAGGGCATTTGTGAGGTTTTTTTGTTGATTCTGATCATTTTCAATCACAAATGTATAGTATGTTTACAACCTCTATGCAGCAATTAGCGGATTCAAAAAGCCAGAAATGGAACCCGTGAACATGGGTTTTACTGATGCTTATTTTGTTGGTAGGCTCTCCTATATTTCTTATCAAGCCCGCAGCATATCAGATGCACTTCTGCTCTATTTACCAACCTCGCTGGCGTTTATTATGGTGCACTAGTTTGGGCTTCGCGTTTAGCCGTTGGCATTTATAAATTTATTTGTTACTTTTTTTATGGAGTGCTCCAGGCCCCTGGGAAAGAATTTTCATTTTGGCTTCGCGCGATCCGGTAATTGTATTTGCTTCGGTGTTCTTCTCCAGAAATTTAGTTCGCGAATCGAACGACCTATCAAATACACAAGTCTTTATGAAATTTGTTTTTGGTGTAATAGTCCTTCCCGACTTGATCAATTCATTATACACCTATCACAATACTTTTGTTGGTGGAGATCTGGAAAAGGTAGCTTTATTATGGCTATCGGATTTTATTACCATATTTTCCATAGCTGTGCCGATTCTCCATTATTTTAAACCGTAAAAGACACTATTGTCTTTTACGCTTGTGCCGAATGAACCTCGGTCATTTAGACAACTCAATCATAAAGGACTTTTAGAAATTTTCTTAAGCACAATTTTATTTCTTGTACCGGGTTTCTTTATCAGTTTCGATAAATATTGGTTTATCTGTGGCGTGTGTGCCGCCTTTATTGCGGTGCGTCATGGGTTTTATCATCTGATTTTTATCAATGGGATCATTTTCAATTATATTTTGCCCTTAATCAATTTCGGTAGTCTGGAAAATGGTACTCATGGATCTACCCAGTTATTAAGTGTTCATTTGGGTATGAGTACTATGTTTTTTGGCTCTGCGCTTATTGGGCGCGTAATTAGCGATTTGAGAAATTCTGAACAGGAACTCACCAGCCATAAAAAACATATTGAAGAAATGAATACTCAGCTAAGTAAAGCTAATCATGAAATGGACCGGTTTGTATATAGTGTTTCTCACGAGATCAGCGCGCCATTAAAATCAATCAAGGGGCGTATTGCAATCAGTAAGTTGGAATCAAAAGGCAATGCGGATTTTCATTATATCTCTAAAATTGAACAGAGCGTGAGCAAGCTTGAAGATTTTACCGAAGAGATTTTTTAACCCTCGAGGGCAAGCCGTAAAAACATAGAGATTGAAGAAGTTAATCTTCAGCATCAACTGGATGAGATTTTGGATAACCTAAAATTCTTAAATGGGTTTAGTCAATCCATTTTCAGATACACCTCGATAGCCCATTAATCAAGTCGGACCGTTTCTTATTGAAAGTAGTACTAAGCAATCAGATCTCGAATGCAGTAAAATTTCAAAAGCGAGAGGAAGGAGTAACACCCGAAATCAAAATCAGATCTTTCATAAACGATCACCTGGTCATCGAGGAGGAAGATAATGGAGAAGGTATTGAAAATATTTACCAGGATAGAATCTTTGAAATATTTTATCGGGCCAGCACGAATTCCTCAGGTTCTGGTTGGGGCTGTTCATAGCCTGTGATGCCATTAAAAAACCGAATCGAAAAATTTCCTTTGAAACAAAACATGGAGAAGGTTCGACATTTACGAGCGAATGACCTCTCCATGAGTAATAAATAAAGGTTAAGCAGATATTCTCATCGGCTCAGGTATAGATTTCTTTCTGAATAAATATTCATAAAATAATCATCCATTAGATCATCGATAAAGTAGATTGCTTCTCCGGTAGATTTCATCTCAGGTCCCAACTCTTTATTTACTTCTGGGAATTTGCTGAATGAGAACACGGGTACTTTAATCGCATACCCTTTCTTGGTCGGATTAAAAGTAAAATCCTTTACCTTCTTTTCGCCCAGCATTACTTTAGTGGCGTAATTCACATACGGTTCATCATAGGCCTTGCAGATGAATGGCACAGTACGAGACGCGCGTGGGTTTGCTTCGATGATGTAGACCTTGTCATTTTTTATAGCAAACTGAATGTTGATCAGGCCCACCGTTCTTAACGCAACAGCAATGCGTTTGGTGTAGCTTTCAATTTGTTTGATCACTAAATCGCCCAGGTTATATGGCGGCAATACCGCATACGAATCTCCGGAATGAATTCCTGCAGGTTCGATATGTTGCATGATCCCGATGATGTAAACATCTTCTCCATCGCAGATGGCATCGGCTTCAGCTTCTATGGCTCCATCCAGAAAATGATCTAACAATACTTTGTTTTCAGGAAGGTGTTTCCAGATATCGATGATGTGATCTTCAAGTTCTTTTTCATTGATCACAATCTTCATGCTTTGTCCGCCAAGCACATACGATGGTCGTACCAAAAGAGGGAAGCCAATGGTTTTAGACACCTCAAGCGCTTCATCCGCATCGGTGGCCACACCGAATTCTGGATAGGGAATATTAAGATCTTTCAATAAGGAAGAAAAGCTTCCACGATCCTCTGCAAGATCGAGGGCTTCGAAGGAAGTGCCCATGATTTTGACTCCGTACTTCTGAAGTTTTTGGGCAAGCTTAAGAGCCGTTTGTCCGCCCAACTGAACAATTACTCCTTCAGGTTTTTCATGTTGAATGATATCCCAAAGATGTTCCCAGAATACAGGTTCGAAATAAAGTTTATCTGCAATATCAAAATCAGTAGAAACCGTTTCGGGATTGCAGTTGATCATGATGGCTTCATAGCCACATTCTTTCGCTGCCAGAATGCCATGCACACAAGAATAATCGAACTCAATTCCCTGACCAATACGATTAGGTCCTGAGCCCAACACGATTACTTTCTTTTTGTTGCTGGCAATGGATTCATTTTCCTTATCAAAGGTTGAATAGTAATACGCTGTTCTCGCATCAAATTCAGCGGCACAGGTATCGACCATTTTATAAACGCGATTGATACCCATTTCTCTGCGCTTCTTATGCACTTCACTTTCCCTGCAATCGATCAAGTGTGCAATCTGGCGATCGGCATATCCTTTCTCTTTTGCCGTGCGCATTAATGTGGAAGGTATTGTATCGAGGCGATACTTTTCAATTTCTTTTTCGAGTTCAATCAAATCCCAGATCTGTTCCAAAAACCACTTATCAATCTTAGTAAGTTTAAGAATGGTTTTCATAGAGATGCCCAGCTTCATAGCATCATAAATATGAAACAAGCGGTTCCAGCTCGGATGCTCTAAACTGTATAACAGATCGGCTTGCTTGGTCATTTCTTTTCCATCGGCACCTAATCCGTTTCTTCTGATCTCGAGTGACTGACAAGCCTTTTGTAATGCCTCTTGAAAATTTCTTCCAATGCCCATTACTTCGCCTACGGATTTCATCTGAAGACCGAGCCTGCGATCAGCGCCTTGAAACTTATCAAAGTTCCAACGCGGAATCTTTACGATCACATAGTCAAGAGCAGGTTCGAAGTAGGCCGTTGTGGTGCCTGTGATAGCGTTCTTTAATTCATCTAAGTTATAACCGATAGCAAGTTTTGCCGCAATCTTTGCGATAGGATATCCAGTTGCTTTTGAGGCAAGTGCAGAAGAACGTGATACACGTGGATTGATTTCAATACCAATGATCGCATCGTTATCCGGATTTACTGAAAACTGCACATTACAGCCTCCGGCAAATTTTCCGATTCCGTTCATCATCTTGATGGCGAGGTTGCGCATGTTCTGATACACGGTATCGGGTAGCGTCATAGCAGGCGCCACCGTGATGGAATCTCCTGTGTGAATGCCCATGGGATCGAAGTTCTCGATCGAACAGATAATAATCACGTTGCCGACACCATCTCGCAATAACTCAAGCTCATATTCTTTCCAACCCATGATGCTTTGCTCCACCAGTACTTCATGAATGGGTGAGGCATGTAAGCCTCGATTTAAAGCCTCATCAAATTCTTCTGGTGTATTTACAAATCCACCACCGGTTCCACCCAATGTGTAGGAGGGACGAATTACTAAGGGGAACCCAATTTCCTGGGCAATTTCTTTTCCTTCCAAAAAGGATGTGGCCGTTGCACCTTTACAAACACCAACTCCCAATTCAATCATTTTTAACCTGAATTTTTCGCGGTCTTCAGTGGTTTCGATGGCCTTGATATCTACTCCAATGATCTTTACGCCATAATGTTGCCAGATGCCGGCCTTTTCACAATCAATACATAAGTTCAATGCAGTTTGTCCTCCCATGGTGGGCAATACCGCATCGATGTGATGCTTTTCAAGAATTTCCCGAATTGATTTTTTCTCCAGGGGCAACAGATATACATGATCGGCAGTGACTTTGTCGGTCATGATCGTGGCCGGATTGGAGTTGATCAAGATCACCTCAATACCTTCTTCACGAAGCGAGCGGGAGGCTTGTGAACCTGCGTAATCAAATTCACACGCTTGACCAATAATAATGGGTCCGCTACCAATAATTAGCACCGAACGAATACTGCGATCTCTAGGCATAGTGGCTGTTTAGGAATGGATAAATCGCGCAAAAATAATGACTATTTCAGGATTTAACTTTCATTCGGAAGGTTATTTGCACTGATATTTTGTCGGAATTTTTGATAACGCTCTCCTGCGACTATCATGATCGCCAATTACAATCGATAGAACAAAGTCAAGTGTAATTTGTGGTATGCCGTATCGGAAGAATTATTTTTTGAATTCTCTGAACCTTCTCACCATGGCAATCGAAAATCCGATCATGAGAATTCCGGTGCCAAGCCACAGCACATTGATCATTGGTTTTTCCATCGCCTTGATGATCACCCAGTCTTTTTGACGAGTGTTTAAGCCCAGGCTGAATTCGTTCGTTTCAGGATGTATATTGAGTAAGGTGATCTTTACACCTAAGTCATTGATTTCAGAGGATAGCCTGCCCACCTGGGCTCTGTCTTTGATTAGGAAAATGGGTTCAGCATAATAAGAATCACGTTCACCGGTAATTTTTATTTTGGCTTGCACTGCTACATCTTCGGCAGCAAGTTCAAGTCCTTCAATGCGATCAATTTTGGTTACGCTTTCTAATACGGCCACATAGTCATTCACAAAAAACTGTTGACCGATGCGAACACGTGTTTCTTCTGTTTCACTCCATTCCGGTTCTTCTTCGCGATTCATCGGCAGCGAAACGTGCGTATATAAATCTCGGGTTACATTTCTTTTAATATCAGGCGAGGCAACAAACCCGCCCATGGAAGGATTTATTTGGATGCGCGGAAAAAGAGTTGCGGCTACTTTGCCATCTTTTCTAAGCTCTATTTCATAGTATGTATTCTCAGGATTGATCTCGAATGTATCTTTTGCATTCAATATTTTTTTTCCTTGAAATTCGATGTCTTTTTTTGCGACAACCGTGAACGGATCGATTGTGAGATCAATATCATTTTTGCTTACATAACCATTCACGTGCTTTGGCTCAACACGTTCTCCAAGGTATTCGATCTCATAGCTGGCCATCGTGCGAGGCTCATTGATGAACAGTAAAAGATTATCCCGATTGAATTCGGTCGGAAGATCTTTGGAGATCAACATGCCCGTATTATTTAATGACACTACTTTTGAATAACCGGATGAGAACATCACACCGATCAACATCATGCCGATGCCGATGTGGGCGAGTGCTCCTCCCGATAAGGATGGATTCACTTTTAATACCGATGCGAGAACTTTAATGTTGGACACGATTATGAAAACTCCGGCAAGTGTTAACACGAGATAGGCAGGTGTATAAACCTTAGCGATTACAATGATTAAAGCAAATACGACCAATGAAATCAGAATCGGAGGAATGATCTCCTTTTTGACCTGGTCTTTCTCCATTCTTTTCCACCAGAAGAACTGTCCGGTGCCGGAGATCATTGCAATGGCTGCGGCAAACCAAAGTTGGAATTTAGAATAGTAGAGCACCTGATCACCGGGTACGGCTAATCTCAAATCACCACCAAACCAACTGCCCACTTCGTTAATAACCGGGAAAGATGTCGGAATAATGACCTGAAACCCTGAAAGGCAAAGAGTAGCGGCTCCGAGAAAAACCCAAAACTCTCTTGAATAAATAGATGATTCTTTGTCTGAAGTAGGAACCTCTCTCCATCGGATGATGGAAAGAATAATGGCCGCTACAGTAAAGAATAAAAGATAGATCAACAATTGACCTGAAAGACCTAAGTCGGTAAATGAATGAACAGAAGCGTCACCTAAAATTCCACTTCGGGTAAGGAATGTGGAGTATAGTATCAGAATGAAAACTGCAATATTGAGAATGATGGAGCTTTTCAAGGCGGCCTTACTGTTTTTGTAAGTAATCATCGTGTGAATGGACGCGATCAATACAAGCCACGGAACGTATACGGCATTTTCAACAGGATCCCAATTCCAATAGCCACCAAAGTTGAGTGTTTCATAAGCCCAGTAGCCGCCCATTAAAATACCAAGACCTAAAACGCCCCCGTTTAAAAGAGCCCAAGGCAGAGCAGGCTTAATCCACTCGGTATATTTCTTTAACCATAAGCCGGCAATACAAAAGGAAAAAGGAACCAGCGTTAACGCAAAACCCAAAAACAGAGTAGGGGGGTGAATCACCATCCAGTAATTCTGCAAAAGAGGATTTAGCCCGCTGCCATCTTTCGGGATAAAATCAGGTTGAAGTTTGAAGATGGGATCATCGATGGCATCGCGTAATAAAATAAAGGGTGAGCTGCCAAGTTTTATTTCGATGAGGGGAATCACTACACCCAAAATCATGGAAGCTAAAAAAGCCTGCACTAACCCAAAAACCACCATTACCGGGGCTTCCCACTCACGTTGAGTATTGATCAGAATAACACCTAGAAAGGCTTGCCAGAATATCCATAGCAGAAAACTTCCTTCTTGGCCGTTCCAGAAAGTAGAAATCAAATAATGGAGTGGCAGGCGACTATCAGAATGGCTATAAGCGTAATGATATTCGAAGTAGTGATTGGATATAATGATGAACAAACTAGCGACAACACCTAATACTGCCAGGCCATGAACGTAAAATGAAATGCGGGCATTTTTTAGCCACTGATCTTTTTCTTCTGTTGGAGCAAACTGGCTTTTGAAGTATGCGAAGACGCTGATCAGTGAAGTAACAAAAGATGTGATTACAAAAAGGTGGCCCAAGTTGCCAATGAAATAATGCATTATAAAAGAGTTATGGAGAACAGGGGTAGATGAACAATCTCAAAGAAGTTGGTTAGGCGCATTAAATACTGGCGTTGATTTTTTCATCCTGATACTTGGAAGGGCATTTTAATAAAATCTTGTTGGCCAGGAATGTATTCTCGTAATAATTGCCAATAACAACGACCTTTTCAGAACGGGCAAAGTCAGGGGGCATCGGTTCATTATAATAAACCTTCTGCTCCTTTTTCTCTTCATCAATCAAGATGAAAGAAAAGGAGAGCTTATCGGCACTTTTTTCAATGCCAATAATATTTCCCACCTCATCTTTTTTCAGCTCCCCAACTACGTGAATTTGGTTTTTGTTTCCGCTGGAAGCCATTTGAAAGGCCTGATCAAAAGAAACATAAGTGCTGGCATTTCCTGCTGTGCTGATGATAATAGCGATCGCAGCGGCTATGAAAACAATGGCAATGATATATGATTTTTTCATGGGCGTACTTTTGAAGATTCAAAGGTACGCCCAAAAGAGCCAAAGGGAGAAAAAAAGAATTTTTTTTAACAGGTGATTAACCTTTCTTCTCAGTTAGTTTTTTTTCGATCCGGGATACTTTTCTGTCAAGCATAACCAGATAGCCAATCAGGCCAACGAAAATGATCAGTAAAATAGCAACAACTACATAGATTTTCCCTTCCGAGCGCATCGCATCAGCCATTTCGGCTTGGGCCATAGCGAGATTACTAAGAAAAACAAAACCAAAGAATGCTATGATGAAAGTGAGCTTATTCATTTTCCAGGTCAATTAATTTTTCATCGATGTTTCGAATGCGAATGCGCAAGGTGGCGATCCAGATGCCAAGTAAAATCCATCCGGCCACAGCGGGATAAAAAACCATTCTCATGTTGCTGTCCAGATCATACATATTAAACCCTGGGTTGCCACCGCTGCCCGGGTGCATGGAGCTTGTCATGCGCGGAATGATAAAAATAAGTGGAATCATGGCCGCGAAAGCAAAAATGTTGTATACAGCACTAAGGCGGGCTCGCTGTTCTTCATTATCCACAGATCCTCTCAAAACAAAATAGGCCAGGTATACTAGCAGAGAAATGGCGGCTCCATTTTGTTTAGGGTCTCCATGCCAGGGCGATCCCCAGGTATAATTGGCCCAAACCATTCCTGTAAATATGCCCAAGAGGCCAAGCAGAAGGCCTGTGTTGGCAAACTCAACCGAGTTAATATCCTTTTGAATGGATGGATTTCTTAAATATTGAATGGAATAAACTGTTGAGACACAAAACAGAACCACCATCCCAAACCACATGGGTACATGAAAATAAAGGGCGCGAATAGTTTCGTTTACGATGTTGAGCCTGGGCACATCAAAAAGAAGACCAGCCACTATGGTGTAGGCGAGAAGGATAATGGTTGTTATTTTTAACCAGAGTTTCAAAGCGTGGTGAGCTAAATTAATTTCGCCAAATATACGGGAAGAGGAGGTATGAGGTAGCCGCAATCAGACAATTTATTGCCAGTAGGGTTATCATATCGTTATAACTTACTGAACGATCGAGTCCGTCAATACAGTTTTTAGTGACCTTAATAGCCACCAACAAAATAGAAATTACAATCGGGAAACTGAGCACCGCCATAAGAATATTACTATTGTTTGCTTTGGCGGCAATTCCTGAAAGTAGTGTAAGCGAAGCAGCAAAGCCCATTGAACCGAGCACCAGTAGAATGGCAAATTGTCCGGTATCCGCTAAGGGGTTTTTTAATAATATGATGAACAACAGGAATCCAGCAAATGACAGAATCAAGGTGAGCAAAAAATTATAGATGATTTTAGATAGAATAATCATCTCAGGATTGGCGATCGAGTAATAGTAAATGTCTTGCCCTTTTTTTTCTCCAATAAAGCTTTTGGCGATTGTATTGATCACCGTAAACAGAATGGTGATCCAGAACAATGCACTCCATACCAATGGAGTGATTTGGTTTTGTTTAAGGCTAAATGTGAGATAACAAATGAACGCTGTACTGAACAGATAAAGACCCAACCCCGAGATGACAGACTTACGTCTGAGTTCAAGGGTGAATTCCTTTTTCAGTAAAGTGAGAATCACTAGGCGAGTTTGGAGAGATATTTATTGAAACTGAAGAGTGCGACTAACAGATAACCCAAGCCTATGGCGATTAAAATTGCATAGCCTGAGGTTCTGATCGGTCCATCACTAGTAGGTTTACTAAATTCAGTGAATCCATCGACCACTTCAAAATCATTTTGCAGATACAAAGACCGATCAATGGACTGAATTTCATTGTATAGATCAATATCCTCTTTGAATATTTCAATGGGGTTGGTTACTGCTTTATCGCTGAGAATCACGTTATTAGATCCCTGGCGGCTTTGAGTAGCCATATTTTGATAGTTTGCGTAAATCACCGATTTAAGGCTGTCTAGTTTTTTCGATTCGCCTAATAATTTTTGTTTCCTTCCCAGTAAATTGGATTTGGTTATTTCCACACGCTTTTTCAGGTAGTCATTGCTTCTTAGGTAATTCACTAGCGCAACCTCCAGTTCCCGCACCACGGTGGGATTATACACCCGAACGGTTATTTCAAAGGCATGACGGTTTTCAATTTCAATGCGATCAATGATTTGTTGAATAACCTTTTCATTTTTATTGGCTGATTGAAAACTCTTTAATTGCTCTTTCAAAACTTCCAGTTCGATTAGTTCTGCTTCTGCAACAAATGGTTTTGCTTCGAAGTCATGAATGTTTTGGGCAAGTTCATTTGAAATGTGCAATACATTTGCTAAGCCTTTTTTATCATCTTCATCTGTCAGCAGATTTAGTTTTTCGATCGTATTGTCTACAATCCTCTTGTTTAGATATTCTGAACTGAGAATCATAGTAGTGGAATAGAACTTCTTTTTTAAGAACGATGAATATGAAAACCCTCCTGCAATGCCAATGAATATCAATGCGATGAATAATGTCTTATTTTCTAGCGGTGTCCTGCGGAGTAATGCCAGAAAGCGCAGAAACCCAAGCCCCATGTTTTTAAAGAAATCTCCAATTTTGGAAAACAGGACACCTAGGTCTATTTCATCGGAGTTGGAGACTTGTTTTTGATTCTCTGCCATTACTTATTGGTTGTAATAATTCTTCAAATCTAACTAGAAAAGCCGTATTTTTGCCGCCAAAATTATATTTTATGACTTCGGGAAGTGTTCTTGTTACGGGTGCAGCAGGTTTTATTGGATTTCATCTTTCCAAAAGGCTGTGTGATGCAGGTATTAAGGTCATTGGTATCGACAATTTAAACGACTACTACGATGTCAGGTTAAAGGAATCAAGACTTGGTATCCTTAAAGCGCTTCCCAACTTTTCCTTTCATAAAATTGATCTTCAGGATAAAGCAGGCATTGATGGTTTGTTTGCATCACATCAGTTAGACTATGTTGTAAACCTGGCCGCACAAGCCGGTGTGCGTTATTCGATAACCAACCCGTATGCGTATATAGAAAGTAATGTCACCGGGTTTTTAAATATTCTGGAAGCTTGCCGGTATCATCCAGTTAAACATCTTGTTTATGCTTCATCAAGTTCGGTATATGGTGCAAATCGCAAAATGCCATTTTCAGTTCAGGACAATGTGGATCATCCATTGGCACTTTATGCCGTAACGAAAAAAGCGAATGAACTAATGGCTCATTCTTATTCTCATCTTTATGATATACCCACCACCGGGTTACGTTTTTTTACGGTATATGGCCCTTATGGCAGACCTGATATGGCGCTGTTTTTATTTACGAAAGCAATCCTTGAAGGGAAACCCATTGATGTATTTAATCATGGGAAAATGAAACGCGATTTTACCTACGTGGCGGATATTGTAGAAGGGATTGTGCGCTTGCTACCTGTGGTACCGAAAGGGAATCCAAGTTGGAACGGAGAAAATCCGGATCCCGCTAACAGCTTTGCTCCTTATAAGATTTATAATATTGGGAATAATAAGCCGGTTGAACTTCTGTATTTCATTGAAGTGTTGGAATCAAAATTGGGAAAAAGTGCCGTGAAGAACTTTCTCCCTATGCAAGATGGAGATGTGCCCGAGACGTATGCAAATGTAGATGACTTAATGACTGATGTAGGATTCAAACCATCAACCTCCATTGAGGATGGCATCGAAAATTTTGTAAACTGGTACAAGCAGTACTATCAGATATAAATCAGTATGGTAAAGATTGGAATAATAGGTTTGGGTTATGTTGGTTTGCCATTGGCCGTTGAGTTTGGGAAAATTCTGGATGTGGTTGGCTTTGATATCAACCAGGCAAGAATAGAGGAACTGAAAAAGGGAATTGATCGGACTCTCGAAACAGACAACGAAGAGTTGACATCGGCATCAAAATTAACGTTCTCATCTATCCCGGAGGATTTAAGAACAGTCAATCATTATATTGTTACGGTTCCCACTCCTGTAGATGACTATAAAACTCCTGATCTAACTCCATTAAGAAAGGCTAGTGAAACGGTGGGCAAAGTGTTGAAGCGTGGGGATATTGTCATTTATGAATCTACGGTCTTCCCAGGTTGCACGGAAGAAGATTGTGTTCCTGTATTGGAAAAATTTAGTGGATTAAAATTCAATGTGGATTTCTTCTGTGGGTATTCTCCCGAAAGAATTAACCCAGGCGATAAGCAGCATCGATTGCCCAGTATTAAAAAAGTAACTAGCGGAAGTAATCCTGAAATTGCAGAACGGGTAGATCAGCTTTATAAAAAGATAATTGTTGCAGGAACACATAAGGCGTCCAGTATTAAAGTCGCTGAAGCAGCCAAGGTAATTGAGAACGCACAACGCGATATCAATATTGCTTTTGTCAATGAGCTCTCACTCATTTTTGAAAAAATGGGAATTGATACGCATGAAGTATTAAATGCGGCAGGAACGAAATGGAATTTTCTTCCTTATAAACCCGGCCTGGTTGGTGGTCATTGCATTGGGGTCGACCCATATTATCTCACCTATAAAGCAGAGAGTTTGGGGTATCATCCAGAGGTTATTCTGGCTGGAAGAAGAATCAATGATAATATGGGTGCACATATTGCCAACCGTGTTATTAAGTTGATGACCCAAAACGATCTTCCGGTTAACAAGGCGAAAATACTGGTGCTTGGAATCACGTTTAAAGAGAACTGTCCGGATATCCGCAACAGCAAAGTGATTGATGTGATTCGCGAATTGAAAAGCTATGGAACCGATGTGGAGGTATACGATCCCCAGGCAGATGCTGACGAGGTGAAGCATGAATATGGATTAAGTTTAACGCCTGCGCTTGACAGAAAATATGCGGCCGTTGTTTTGGCCGTGAGTCATAAAGAATTTAAAGATATTGATTGGTCAATAATAAAATCCGACAAGACAATCATTTATGATGTTAAAGGATTTTTAGATCCTCGGGAAATTTCGGCACGTCTATAAATGTATAAACAGATGATTAAAGGAAACCATATATTAGTCACAGGAGGTGCCGGGTACATCGGCTCTCACACGGTTGTCGAGTTATTGAAAGCAGGCTTTCAAGTGACTGTCGCTGATAATCTTGAACGAAGCGATTTTAAAATCGTGGAAGGAGTTGAGACCATCACGAAAACCAAAATCGATTTTCATAAAATGGATTGCCTTGATTACTCATCCATGGATGACCTGTTTTCAAAAAATAAGTTTTCATCGGTTATTCATTTCGCAGCCTTCAAATCGGTGAATGAATCCGTTTCCGAGCCGATCAGCTACTACAAAAATAATGTAGGATCGCTCATTACGTTGTTGGAAGTTATGCAGAAGCATCAGGTTAAAGACTTGATTTTCTCTTCTTCCTGTACTGTATACGGGCAGCCCGATGTGATTCCGGTGGATGAGACGGCTCCGTTCAAACGCGCTGAATCTCCTTATGGTGCAACCAAACAAGTATGTGAACGCATTCTCGAAGATGCCGCAACGGTAGGTTTTAAAGTTATTTCTTTGCGATATTTTAATCCCATTGGAGCACACGAAAGCGGTTTGATTGGTGAGCTTCCTATTGGTGTGCCTAACAACCTGGTTCCCTATGTAACCCAAACAGCGGCTGGCGTTAGAGAAAAATTAACGGTATTCGGAAGTGACTATGATACACCGGATGGTTCCTGTGTTCGGGATTTTATTCACGTGGTAGATTTGGCCACCGCCCATGTTAAGGCAATTCAATATGTACAAAATCTCTCAGCAAAAAATACATTTGAAACCTTCAATGTTGGAACCGGAGTAGGAGTTTCCGTTTTGGAATTGGTAAAGAAATTTATTGAAGTCACGGGCATCAAACTTAATTACACCATCGGACCCAGAAGAGCTGGCGATATTGAAAAGGTTTATGCTGATGCAAAGAAAATTAATCAATCTTTCGGTTGGACTCCCAGGTATGGATTAGGCGAGTCGCTATTGCATGCCTGGAATTGGGAAAAGAAATTGAGAGGATAAATAACCAGCAAATGTTAGTTATAACAACTGGCTAGAAGTTATTATCTTTAACATTAAGGTATTCATACTTTTCATGAGTTCCCGACAGTTCTTATGGCAGGATATCGATGCGTCTTGCTAAGCCACGTTGGTCCAGTTAAACTTAGAAAAAGTTGGGCTGAGAACGGCATAAGAACGGCAAATGCACGGTTAAGCCCTAAAGAATACCCGAATGGCACCCGAATCAACCTCGAAGTAAACCAGATTAAAGCATGGCACGGGTTATTAAGAATAATATTGCAGAAGGCTTAAAGGGAAGACTGGGCGACCTTGTTTTTAAGCAGTATTCATATGGCACTGTAGTTTCCAAACGACCTGATCGTAGCAAGGTGAAGTTGAGTCGGAAGCAGAAGGAGGCTAACCAGCGTTTTGTTAAAGCGGTTGCCTATGCCAAAAAAGTTATGCGAACGCCTGCTTTGCAAACGGGCTACACGAATCAGTTGAAGAAAGGTAAATCGCTATATCACCTTGCTCTGGCTGATTTTATGAGAAATGGCGCTTAGAATGCCAGTACGATTCTCCACCATTCGTACTCCGCAACGGGCCATTCATTCAGTCTTATGATATCACGGCCAGCAGCTTTTCTTGTTTGGCTGCCGAAATACAAATAGCTAATTTTGGCTTTGGAATAGAAAAAATATCATTTGATTCCGAATTTCTGATTCCTCCGCGGTATGAATAAAATCCACATGGTTGATCTGCACAGTCAATACCTGACTATTAAAAGCGAGATTGATGCAGCTATTCAGGAAGTGTTGGACTCTACAGCCTTCATTCAAGGGCCGCAGGTCACCCAGTTTTCCGCAGCGCTTAGTCTTTATTTAAAATCAAAACATGTTATTCCGTGCGCCAATGGAACGGATGCCCTTCAAATTGCCATGATGGCGTTAAACTGCAAGCCTGGCGATGAAGTGATACTCCCTGTGCATACCTATGTCGCTACAGCAGAAGTAATAGCCCTGCTTGGGTTATTGCCGGTATTTGCTGAAGTAGATGCCAACACATTCAACATAGACGTGAATCAGCTGGAGCAGAAGATAACGGAACGCACCGTTGCCATCGTGCCTGTTCATCTTTATGGTCAATGTGCCGACATGGAATCCATCCTCAAGATTGCGCAAAAGCACCGCCTTTATGTGATTGAAGATGCAGCCCAGGCGTTGGGTGCAGTATATACATTCTCCGATGGCCGAATGATGAAGGCTGGCACCATGGGTACCATTGGGTGCACCTCTTTTTTTCCATCTAAAAATCTGGGATGCTTTGGCGATGGTGGAGCGATCTTTACGCAAGACGAGGCGTTGGCGGCAAAAATTAAAATGATTGCCAATCATGGTCAAAAGATCAAATACCATCATGCGATCATTGGAGTTAACAGCAGGCTTGATACGCTTCAGGCGGCCATCTTGAATGTGAAATTAAAATACCTCGATGGGTATTCGCAGCGAAGAAATGAGGCAGCATTATTTTATGATCGTGAGCTTGCTTCGTTACCTTTTCTGGAAATACCTTTTCGACTGCCCTATTCTACTCATGAATTTCATCAATACACCGTGAAGACGAAGGGGATCGATCGAAACCAACTGAAACAGCATCTGGAAAGCAAGGGAATACCCAGCATGATTTATTATCCGGTTCCTCTTCATTTGCAAGAGGCTTATCGGAGACCAGCCTATCCGGCAGGAACTTTTAAGATCACGGAGCAATTATCGGAAACGGTACTCTCTTTGCCGATTCATACCGAGATGAAGCCCGAGCAATTGTCATACATTTGTGATGTGATTAAAGCCTTTCCTATCCATGCCTGATTCACCTCTTTATTTTGCACA